>DASYJJ010000500.1:0-3497 GCA_035996605.1 Rhodanobacteraceae bacterium | reverse complement strand
ATGCTCGGCTTTGGATTCGGCCGGTTGTCCGGCGCGGGTTGCAACGCTCTACCTTAAATACACGCGACTGAATTACGTGTTATGGACCGGAACGGATGCATCCCGTTCGCACGTTTCGGCGCGCCGTGAGGGCAGCATAACGGTTGCTGCGCTGCAGCGCGTCGGAACGGAGTAGAGGACCGACGGGGCAAGCCGGACCTTTCATGGCAGGACGGGCTTTCAGACAAAAAAAGGGGCGCCTGTGAGCGCCCCGGAGAGGGTATTGCTGGCTTCTGTTATCTAGAAGTAAACCTGGGCGCGCACTTCGAAGATTCGCGGATCGACATCGGCATTGGCGTTGAGCGGATTGCCGTAGAACTTGGTCGAATTGGCCCAGACGTAGTTGGCCTGCAGCTTCCAGTGGGTACCGAGGTACCAATTGGCGCCGAGTGTCCAGTCGTCTTCCTTGCCGCCTTTGACCGGGCCGTCGTTGAGATCGAGCTCGCTGTAGCGCAGCGCGATTTCGAACGCGCCCCAGTCATGGCTCGGCTTGATGTTGCCGACATAGCCCTTGCTGTACGAATGCGATTCGCCGGTCAGCGACCATGCGCCGAAGACGTAGTAGCCGTTGCCGGTGAAGTCCGGCTTGCCGGCCGGACTCGCGGTGAACTCGTTGTATTCAGCCTGCACCAGTAACGGCCCGTGGATCCACGCGCCCTCCAGACCCCAGCGATCGATGCTGCCCGGATTGTTCAAGTTGCCGGTGTCGATAAGACGCGTGTCCGTGCGGCTTGCCTCCGGACGCGCACGGAAGCGCGCCTGCGGCGGAACGTCGTTCTCGATGCCATTGAGGTTGTTCGTGATCGAATCGCGATCTTCCTGCGACCAGGCGAACCCGAGGTGGATGATGTTGCCGTCGGTGCTGGTAGCGCCTTTGGCCGGCTGATCGTTGAGCGGGTTCCACACCACGTGCGCGGCGGGACCGTGGCCCTTGTTGTCGCCGTTGAGATCTCCGCCGTCGAAATAGTAGAGATCGAACAGCCAGTTCGGTACGCCCAGATACAACCAATCCGTGCCGATACGGCGGTTCATGTTGGTCGCCTGCACAGGCAGCGCGCGCTCGAGAAACACGGTCGCCGTCGAGCTCGATGCTTCTTCCCAACCCACTGGCGTCTTGAACTGGCCAAGGCGGAATTCGCCCGCCGTGGCGTTCGTGTAACGGACGAAGTTGTCGATCCAGCCGGCCTTGGTGCGGTCGAACTTGGTGTAGTCGTATCCCACATTGAAATCGAGACCCCACGGCGTCTTGCCGTAGAAATTCATTTCCTTGCGGCGCCAGGCGTCGGTGTCCTCGAACAGCGACGCGCCGGTCGCCGGATTTTTCGTATCGCCGGAGAAATTGTTGGTGTCGAACTGAAAGAGCCCCTTGAAGCCGAACTCGTAGCCGTCGTCGGTTTTGTACTTGGTCGGCCAATCGTTCAGCCAGTCGTAGGCGAGGGCGTTATTGCCGTACACGCAGAAAAGCGCGGCGGCGATCGCGTAGCGCAGCTTCATCTCGAATCCTCGGGAGTTGGTGCGGAACCGTCGCGAAGTTTGGTTGGCGGCCGTTACGGTTCGATGACAAAACAACGTTCGTTTAACACGCCGTCCGCACGCGCTCGCCGCGCAAGCTCTGCCGTCGTCAACACGAACGCACCGCTAATCCGTTGTATCGCGGCGCGAATAGGATGGTTTCGAGTGTGCCGTGCCGGCGATTTCAGATCGCTACGGTCTTGTGACGATAGGCGCACAAGTCGTTGATCGCGCAGACCGGGCACAAGGGCTTGCGGGCCTTGCAGACATACCGCCCGTGCAGGATCAGCCAGTGGTGCGCGTCGCTCAAGAATTCGGCCGGCACGACTTTCATCAAACTGTCTTCGACCGCCCGCACGGTCTTGCCCGGCGCGAGGCCCGTGCGGTTGGCGACGCGGAAGATGTGCGTATCGACCGCGATCGTCGCCTCGCCGAAAGCCGTGTTCAGCACGACATTCGCGGTCTTGCGCCCCACGCCCGGCAACGCCTCCAGCGCTTCGCGCGTTTTCGGAACCTTGCCGCCGTGGTTTTCGATCAGAGCGCGGCACGTCGCCAGGATGTTTTTCGTTTTCGCGTTGTAGAGCCCGATCGTGGCGATGTAGGTCTTGAGCTTTCCCTCGCCGAGATTGAGCATCGCCTGCGGCGTGCGCGCAACGCGAAAGAGCTTGCGCGTCGCCTTGTTGACGCCGACGTCGGTCGCCTGCGCCGACAGAATCACCGCAATCAGGAGCTCGAACGGCGTCTTGTATTCGAGCTCCGTCGTCGGGTGCGGATCGAGATCGCGCAGACGGCTGAACAGCTCGACGACCTTTTCGCGCTTCATCGCCGACCGTTCTTCAGTGATTCGCGACGCGCATTGCCGCGCGCGATCGCTTCGAGCACGGCCTCCCGCGTGATGGGCGCGCCACGGCTTGCGCTCGATACCGCGCCGCGCCGAGCGTCCCGTTTCGTCCGTTCGCGAGCGAGCCGCGCGGATCTCGCGTCGAACCGCGCCCGCGCATGCACTGCGCGCGTCATCACGCGCGCGCGCGCGAGCGATTTCTCGGCGATCGCGACAAGATCAATGCAATCGACCGGGCACGGCGGTAGGCATAGCTCGCAGCCCGTGCATTCCGCAGCGATCACCGTGTGCATGCGCTTCGCAGCGCCGACGATCGCGTCGACCGGACACGCCTGGATGCATTTCGTGCAACCGATGCAGACGGTTTCATCGACAGTCGCTACGACCGGCGGCGCTTCGATTCCGCACGTCGGATCCAACGGCTTCGGCGCGCGAAGAAGCAGTGCCGCCAACGCAACGACACCTTCGACGCCGCCGGGCGGGCAGCGATCGATATCCGCTTCATCGACGGCGATCGCCTCCGCGTACGCGCGACACGTCGGATATCCGCAGCGCGTGCACTGCGTTTGCGGTAACAGCGCGTCGATGCGGGTGGCGAGATCATTGTTCATTGCGCGTCGTCAGTTCAGCGCTTGCAGTTCGACCAGGATGCGCTTGCGCAGCGCGACGATCGCTTCGCTGACCTGCGTCTGCGCACGGTCGTTCCCCTTTTCCAATTCGTCGACATCTTCCGTCCATGTTTTGAAAAGGTCTGCCGCGCGAGCCTCGGCATCGTGCGAGATCAACGGCGCCATATCGCGCACGACATTCACCTTGCCCCAGCCGCCGATGCGATTCGCGTCGCTGTGATCGCCGCCGTAGAAACGGCGATCGGTGATCTCCTGCAATTGACCGAGCGCGTCGAGCACCATGAACGCCGCCGCGCGCGTATTGCGATGCGCTTCGGTGGTCTGGTTGCGCCATGTGTTGTAACTCGTGCCGAACAACGCAACCGCGAGGCTGATCAGCGCTACGGCGTGACGCCGCACCCCCGCGGAAAGGCTTTGGCGAAGAGACTGAATTTGCGGGTTCGACATGCGCGCAGTGTCCGCGAAGGGAGCGATGG
>DASYJJ010000499.1:0-3332 GCA_035996605.1 Rhodanobacteraceae bacterium | reverse complement strand
ATGCTGACGGCAATGCCCGCAGTGAAACCGGTGATCACCGGCTTGGGGATGTATTTCATCAGCGTGCCGACGCGCAGGATGCCGGCGGCGATCAACATGAGTCCCGCAAGCAGCGTGCAGAGGATCAGGCCGCCGTAGCCGAACTTGTCGATCACGTTGAACACCACGGGCACGAAGGCCGCGGTCGGGCCGCCGATCTGCACGCGCGAGCCGCCGAGCAGCGAGATGAGAAATCCGGCGACGATCGCCGTGTGCAATCCTTTGTCGGGCGTCGCGCCGGAGGCGATCGCGAGCGCCATCGAAAGTGGCAATGCGACGATCGAAACCGTGAGCCCGGCGATCAGATCGCGGCGAAGATCGGCGAGGCTGTAGCCGCGTCGAAGTACCGTGAACAGCTTGGGTTCGTACAACGGCCAAATCGCCGCGGCCGATTTCATTGCGATCATGGAATCCGCGTCACGGCGCCGATCGGCGGCGGGCGTCGTTCAGTCGTGACGCGTGATGTTCGGCAGCCCGGTCGTGAGCCACCAGCGCTTTTCTTTCTCGTCGTAGTGCCAGATCTGATGATCGACAATGCTGCGCGCCGCCTGCGTGTTGACGTTGACGAGTCCGATTTCGACTGTTTGCGCGATTTCATCGGGACCGAGCGGAGCGGCCGGCTGGTCGTTGTAGGCCGTGACCTGTACCTGGTGGTAGCGCTGCAGATCAAGATCGCTCAGCGGATGCGCCTGGCGGTACTTCGGGTCGACGAAAGCCAGCGCCTCGGTCATGTCGCCCCAGCGGATCGTCGCAGCGTAGGTCTTCAGTGTTTCTTCGAGGATGGTTTCCTTGGTCTTGATCTTGTCCATCGACATCGACGCGCAAGCAGCGAGCAATACGGTCGACAACGCGGCAATGAAGAAGGCTCTGCGATGCATGATGGTCCCTCCGTTGCCTGATTGTGCCCTTACGTGACGCAATCGGGAATGGCCTTGGTGTACTTTCAGCGACGCTCGATCGCGACGAAGCGGGCTTCGAGCGTTGCCGCGGCGCTGCCGTCCGGGAGCGGCACGACGCAGCGCACGCGCGTGCGCGCGCGTCCGCGCGAAGTCAGCGCTTCGGCCATCGACAGGAAGCTTTCGCGATCGACCAGGCGCGCCACGGCTTCGAAATCGTTCCACACGGGCGCGAGATAACGCACGTCGCTGTCCTGCACGTAGATGTCGCAGCTGCGGCCTTGCCGATCCAGCCCGAGCTTGACCAATCCCCAACCTGCCAGCGTCATCAGGCTGACCAGGCTCCCGCCGAATGCGCAGCCCTTGTCGTTGATGTTCGGCGCGAGTGGCGCCGAGAGCGTCAGCGAATCGCCGTCGTAGGCGCCGACCGACATCGCCATCGCGCGCGCCATCGGAATGGCCGTGAGGATTTCGTCAGCGAGCGCTGCTGCCGATGCGGCTTGCTGTTCGTGATTCATGCGGCTCCGCGGTCGCCGGCGTTGGTGACCGGCGGGGCGGACTATACCCGCCGCATGGCGTCACTCGAAACCATCGGAGAAAACTTGGTCGCCTCGGTGCAGGACGAAATCCGCTTCGATCGGCTGCGGTACGGTTGTCGGAACAGCGATTAGAGTCGCGTTGTCGAGCGGGCACAAACCGAGGTACGCAGGCCCTTCGGGGCAGGTGATGCCGTCGAATACCTGGTCGATGTATTGGTTTCCCGCATCGGTGGAGAGCTTGCGCGCAGCTCCATTGCAGAAGCTGACGTTGTCGATCGCCGCGTAATAGCCGTCGGCGTCGGTCGCGTTCACGCCGCAATGCATATCGTCCGAGCTGTTCCACGTGTCGATAGCGACCCCGGATAAGCCTCTCCCCGAACGCGCATCGGTGACTCGACCGACGATGCTCTCTGCGCCGACGAGATCGAAATCGATCGCATCGAGCGTCTGGCCCTGCGTCAACGCAATCGGCGTGCCTGGGGTTGGATTGCATTCCTGTCCGGCAACCGGGCAGTCGATGCCGGAGTAGATTTCGCTGAAATACGAAGGCGCCGAACCTTCGAAGTAGTACGTACCTGGCGACAGATCGCCGAGCGCGTAGCGCCCGTCCGCATCCGTCATCGAATACGTCAGCGCGATGCCATACGAGTCGTAGACGCGGACCGTCGTATTCGAAAGGACGCCGCCGGCGCCACCGTTGACCCGAAATCGAACGGTGCCTTCGATGGTCGCATTCAACGGCAGCGCAAGGTCGATACCCGTGACATCGCTGCCTCGCGCTTCCACGGTGATCTGCTCGGCGTTCGAAAGCGTGCAGTCCTCCAGGCTGTACGTCTCCAGGTCCGAACACGGCGCATCGGGATACGCCCTGTCCTGATGATCGCTGCTGCGCGCGACGACGTAATACGCTCCAGGATCAGGGCCCGCTATCCGATATGAGCCGTCCGCACCGGTCAATGCGTCGCGCGTGACAAACCCGTTCGTCACCGACCAGAGCTGCAATGTGACGTTGGCGAGGCCCGCGCCCGTGGTCGCATCGGTGACGCGTCCCGTCACTGCAGGCGTCGGACTCAAGTCGAAGGTCAATTGCGGAGGTTCGCCCGTCGGCGGAACAGTGACGAGGGTGCCGTGCGCAAGATACGACGCGCAGTCGGCCGGGCAGTCGACGTGATCGAAAATCTGGGAGATATAGCCGTTCGTGTCGGCGTAGAAATAATAGGAGCCCGGCACCACCGGCCCGATCGTCGAAGGCTCGCCTATCCAAACGGAAAACGGCCCGGCCGTCGTCCCGTCGGGCGCAACGATGCTGACGATCGGCGAATAGAAAGGCGGGTCCTCCTCTACGAGGTTGACGGTCACCGTGACCCACACCAGCGGCGCAAGCGCGAAATCCGCGGCGTCGAACGACTCCTGATCAGCAAGCACGATCGGCGTGCCGACTGAGGAATCGCAGTACTGCTGGCAGTCGATGTTGTCGTAGGCCTGCGAAAGATAACTCGAGCCTTGAACCTGCGCGCGGAACGTTCCTGCCACGAGGCCGGTCAGCTGATAGCGGCCCGCCGCATCGGTAATCACCGAACCCGCGAGGCCCGTCTGATCGTCGTAGGCGACGACTTGCGCGTTGATGACAGCTGCTCCGCTCAATCGGTCGATGACGCGGCCGGCGATTCGCGCGCCCGTTGTCAGCCCGAAATCGATGCCGGACACGGTAGCGCCAGCGGCGACAGTGACTGTTTGTGCACCATCGAGCGCGCAGTTATAGATCCCCACTTGGTACGGGCACGGCGCGTTCGGCCAGATCTCGCCGACATAACCGTCCATGACGGCATAAATGTAGTAATCATCCGCGGCCACGAAC
>DASYJJ010000498.1:0-15610 GCA_035996605.1 Rhodanobacteraceae bacterium | reverse complement strand
CGAGGAGCTGTTCGTGCGGCTGGTCGAAAGTGGCAAGGAGGCCGCATGAGCGCAGTGGCCATTCCCCTCGCCCGCTTGCGGGAGAGGGTTAGGGTGAGGGCAATCTTGCGAGGCACTTCCGCGCTGGCGCCTGGGGCGCCTACCCCTCATCCCAGCCTTCTCCCACAAGGGGAGAAGGAGTGCGTTGCACAGGCTCGCACGGAGTCGCACCCATGAACGCCAACGCCAACCTCATCGGCCTCGGCACGATCACGCGCCGCGAAGTCGTCCGCATCCTGCGCATCTGGTCGCAGACGCTGTTGCCGTCGGCGATCACGATGACGCTCTACTTCGTCATCTTCGGGCGCATGGTCGGCAGCCGCATCGGCGAGATCGCGCCGGGCATCGGCTATATCGACTACATCGTGCCGGGCCTCATCATGATGGCCGTCATCACCAACAGCTACGGGAATATCTCGTCGTCGTTTTTCGGCGCGAAGTTTCAGCGCTTCGTTGAAGAGATGCTCGTTTCGCCGATGTCGAGCTGGGTGATCCTCACCGGATACATCTCCGGCGCCGTGCTGCGCGGACTGATCGTTGCGGTCATCGTGCTGGCGATTTCGCTCTTCTTCACGCGCATTCATCTCTATCACCCGCTGGTCACGTTCTCGACGGTGCTGCTGACCGCGGTCGTTTTCTCGCTCGCAGGTTTCGTCAACGCGATCTTCGCCAAGAAATTCGACGACATCGCGCTGGTGCCGACCTTCGTGCTGACGCCGCTGACTTATCTCGGCGGCGTGTTCTATTCGGTGAGCGCTCTGCCCACACCTTGGCGCGAGATCTCGTACGCGAATCCGATCCTGTACATGGTCAACGCGTTCCGCTACGGCTTGCTCGGCATCACGGATGTCCCGATGGGTGTCGCCTACGCGGTGATGCTCGCGTTCGCGGTGGTTCTTGTGGGAATCAGCCTTTTCCTGCTCGACCGCGGCGTCGGCCTGCGTTCCTGATAGCGCGGCGGGAACGATCTGTTTCCGCTGCAGACCCCGTGATTTCCGGCACTCGCAACCCGATATAGAGCGCCGTTGGCGTTATCGCAGCGCCCGGAGGAACCCGAAATGATCGAACCGAGACTCTTCAAGGCGCTGGGTGGCGCGGACCACGGCTGGCTCAAGGCCAAGCACCACTTTTCGTTCGCGGGCTACAACGATCCCAGCCGCATGGGCTGGGGCGCGTTGCGCGTCTGGAACGACGACGAGATCGCCGGCGGCAGCGGCTTCCCGCCGCATCCGCACGCGGACATGGAAATCATCACCTACGTGCGCGATGGCGCGATCACGCACGAGGACAGCCTCGGCAACAAAGGCCGCACCGAAGCCGGCGACGTGCAAGTGATGAGCGCCGGCACCGGAATCCGCCACGCCGAATACAACGCCGAGAACGAAACCACGCGCATCTTCCAGATCTGGATCATTCCCGATGCACGCGGAGGCGCGCCATCATGGGGTGCGCGCCCGTTCCCGAAAGGCGATCGCTCGGGGCGCTTCGTCGTGCTCGCCAGCGGACTGGACGGCGATGGCGACGCGCTGCCGATTCGCGCCGACGCCCGCGTGCTCGGCGCGACGATCAAGGCCGGCGAGAGCGTCGACTACGCGCTCGGTGGCGGTCGTCATGCGTATCTCGTGCCGGCGACCGGTTCGATCGAAGTCAACGGCGTGCGCATCGATGCGCGTGACGGTGTCGCGATCCGCGACGAGAAGCAGATCGCGATCAAGGCGCTGGATGATGCGGAGATCGTGCTCGTCGATTCCGTCTGATGGCCCTGTCCGGGCACGCACTCATCCCCGCTCCTGGAGTGGCTTAGGGTGAGTGCACGCACTCATGCCCTCTCCCGCAAGCGGGAGAGGGGAAAAGCCGCTAATCAATCTCGAAAAACCGCCGCGCATTCGCGGTTGTCAGCTCGGCGGTCACCGCCGCGCTTTCGCCGCGAGCAGCCGCAACTGCCGCGCAGATATGCGCCAGATACATCGGCTCGTTCCGCCGATGCGATGGTTTCGGGTGCAGATCGCGCGGCAGTAAGTACGGCGCATCCGTTTCGATCATGAGCCGGTCTGTCGGAATCAGTTTCACCAGCTCACGCAGATGCTGGCCGCGTCGCTCGTCGCAGATCCAACCTGTGACGCCGATATGAAATCCACGATCGAGATACGCGACGAGCTCGTCGCGCTCGCCAGTGAAGCAGTGCACGACCGCGCGCGAAATGCGATCGCGCACCTTGTCAAGGCAGACGATGAAATCGGCGTGTGCGTCGCGCTGATGCAGAAACAGCGGCTTGCTGGTTTCGACCGCGATCGCGAGCTGGCGCTCGAATGCCGCGAGCTGAGCCGCGTGCGGCGAATAGTTGCGGTAGTAATCGAGCCCCGTTTCGCCGACAGCGCGTACTTCGGGTTCGGCTGCGAGCTCGCGCAACAGTGCCAGAGTCGCGTCATCGACCTCGTGCGCATGATGCGGGTGCACGCCCGCGGTCGCGTAAAGAAAACCGGAATGCGCGCGCGCGAGCTCGAGCGCGGCCCGGCTGCCACCCGCACTCGCGCCGGTGACGACGATCCGGCCGACTCCGTTTCCACGCGCGCGCTCCAGAACCGCATCGAAATCTGCGCGGAACGATTCGTGAGTCAGATTTGCGCCGATATCGACCAAGTCCACGTGATTCTTCCCTACCCGAACAGGCGGCGATTATGCAGATCGTCCCGGTGCGGCGCACAATCCCGGTTCACCGCGACTTAATTCTCGACTGTCTATCCTGTGCCGCCTTCAACGAGGGGAAACATCCGAATGAAAGCCCTGATCCGTGTGACGCTCGCACTCGTCGCAACCGCAGCCTGTTGTCCAGCCTTTGCTACCGATCCCGTAAAACTGCCGGCCGAAGCGGCCACTGCGCATGCCTCCGCCGTATCGGTGATCCAGGGGCGCATGGCCAAGCACGCAATGGAGCGCTCCGCGGCGCTCGCTGAGCCGAAAAACGGCCACGTCATCGACTCCACTGTTTCAGGCCCGCGTCTGCCGAATGCGTCCCGTGCGTATCCGCCAAGCTGCCTGGCCGATCCGCTGCCGACCACGCCGACGAACCCGATCGTCAACCCGTTTCAGATGGCCCTTTACACTCGCGACAATCTCGGCAACCCGCTGACGGCGGAGACCGTGACGATCACACTCTGGCGGCTTCCGTGCAGCAGCAGCGGCGCGCTGCAGCCCTACAACACGGACGGTGGCCCCAACGCGGCGTTGCTGATGCGCATCGACCGCGATCCGAGCGTCGACGGGAACACGACGCAGTTTCCGACATTCCCACTGCTCTCCTCGACGCAAGGCAGCAATACGAACGACGTCCGCGCCGCGATGGAACCCAACACCGTCGTCTCCGATGGCCCGTTCGATAGCCCCGTCTACGTGAGCACGACATATGTCCTAGAGAATTATCCGTATCCGGGAACCGGCTACACCTTTTTCGACTTCGCGCACAACCTGATCATCGATCCGGTCATCGGCGACATCGGCACTTCCGCGGTAACCGCCCCGATCGGCGATTACACGACGGTCTCAACCCAGAACCTCCCGATCGACGGCTACATGAGCAGCGCCTATTACGATACCGCGCACAGCGGCGAAGGCCTGGTCGTCGAGATCTACGACAACGGCGATGGCGCGACGCGCACGATCTTCGCGTCCTGGTATACCTATGACACCGTCGGTTTGCCGTTCTGGCTCGTTGCGCAGGCTTCGATTCCGATCGGCACGAACAACATCACGAACGTTCCGGTCTACTACTTCACCGGCGGCGGTTTCGCCGGCAATTTCGGCGCGAGCTCGACCACCAACAACTGGGGCACGATGAGCTTCAACTGGCCGAGCTGCAACGCGATGAGCTTCACGTTCAACGGCGCGACCGATCCGTCGGTCGGTGGCCCGTCCGGAAGCGGGACGCGCAACTGGACGCGGCTGTCCGACATCAATGGTCTCAACTGCGAATAAATCCTCTGCCCAGCTGATCCGACCGATCCCGCCTCCATGGCGGGATCGGTTTTTTGGGACCTCGATTCATGGGCCGATCTCGCCACGACCGCGCGATTCGCGCAGACTGCACGCATGGTTTCCACTGGCACGGCGAGCGAGCTCTCGCGCGCGGAATTTCCGATCGCTCCGTTGCTGGATGAGATCAAGCATTCGCTCGATCACCATCCGCGACTTGTTATCGAAGCACCGCCCGGCGCTGGCAAGACGACGCAGATCCCACCGGCATTGCTCGATGCGCCATGGCTCGGTGCGCGCAAGATCCTGATGCTGGAACCGCGTCGCATCGCGGCGCGCGCGGCGGCAGAGTTCATGTCCGCGCAGCGCGGCGAGAATGTCGGCGAGACGATCGGCTATCGCATCCGTTTCGAAAGCCGCATCTCTGCGAAGACGCGCGTCGAAGTCGTTACCGAAGGCATCCTGACGCGCATGATCCAGGACGATCCGGAGCTTTCCGGCGTCGGCGCGATCCTGTTCGACGAATTCCACGAGCGCCATCTCAACGGCGATCTCGGCGCCGCGCTCGCGCTCGACGTGCAGGCGAATCTGCGCGCCGACCTTCGCCTCGTCATCATGTCCGCAACGTTGCAAGGCGCGCGTATCGAACGTTGGTTCGATGCGCCGCGTGCGGCGAGCGAAGGCCGCAGCTTTCCGGTGCGCATCGTGCATCCGCCTGCGCGGCAAAACGAGACGGACCTTGTCGTGCTCCGTCGGGCCGTCGCGCAGGCGCTCAACGAAAACACCGACGATGTGCTCGTGTTCCTGCCCGGCAAACGCGAGATCGAACAGGCTCGGACCGCGCTTGCGTCCCTCTGCTCCGAATCGAACTCGACGAAAACCGAGATCATCGCGCTGCACGGCGAACTTGCGCTCGCCGAGCAACACGCCGCGCTCGCTGCTGCCGAACCGGGCACGCGCCGCATCGTGCTCGCGACGAACGTCGCCGAATCGAGTCTGACCTTGCCCGGCGTGCGCGCAGTAGTCGACACCGGCCTCGCGCGCGAGCCGCGCTTCGATCCGAACTCGGGCTTCACGCGCCTCGGAACGCTGGCGATCTCGCAGGCTTCGGCCGATCAGCGCGCCGGGCGCGCGGGCCGGCTTGGTCCCGGAAACTGCTATCGACTGTGGTCGCAGAGCAAGCGGCTCGAAGCCGATCGCACGCCGGAAATCGCCCAGGTGGAGCTTGCGCAACTCGCGCTCGAACTTGCCGCGTGGGGATCGTCCGCGTTGCGCTGGCTCGACCCGCCGCCATCGGGTGCGCTCGCGCAAGCGCGCGATCTGCTCGACGCTCTCGGCGCGCTCGATCGCGATGGCCGCATCACGGCGCTCGGGCAACGCATGCTCCATGCCGGCATGCATCCGCGACTGGCCGCGATGGTGATGCGCGCGGATGCCGGCGATGTCGCGTTCGCGTGCGATCTCGTCGCCTTGGTCGAAGCGCGCAATCCGCTCCGTGCCAGCACGTCCGGCATTGACGATTTTCGCAAGCGCACGACTGCGCTCGCTGCGTGGCGCGGACGTGATCGCACGGCTGTGCGCGAAATCGGCGCCGATACCGGCGCGTTGGCGGCGATCACGCAGGCCTCCGACGCGTGGCGCCGACGCATCGGTGCGCAAACGACGAAAGGCGCCCGTGGAGACGACCCGCTGCGGCCGGGAAACTTGTTGCTGCATGCGTATCCGGATCGCATAGCGCGGCAGGACTCAGCGAACCCGCGCCGCTATCAGCTGTCGAACGGCCGCGGCGCGCGGCTACGCGATGACAGCGCGTTGTACGGTGAACCCTGGCTCGTGGTCGTCGATTTGCGTTACGACGAGCGCGACAGCCTGATCCAATCCGCTGCGCCGTTCGATGCGGACCTGCTCGAGCGCGATTTCTCGCATCGCTTCACCGACGAGCGCGTCGTGCGCTGGAACCGCGACACGCGTGCGGTCGACGCATTCGAGGAACGCCACTTCGATGCCATCGTTCTCGATCGTCGCAGCGTGCCGCCACGGCGCGAGGATACGGTTCCAGCGATGCTCGCCGCGGTACGCGAACTCGGACTTGATGCACTGCCGTGGAGCGAGCATGCGCGCGAGCTTCGCTTGCGTGTGCAATCGTTGCGTGAATGGAATCCCGAACTCAGCCTGCCCGATTTTTCCGACGAAGCGTTGCTAGCCGCGCTCGACGAATGGCTCGCGCCGTATCTCGATGGCAAACGTCGGCTCGATGCACTTTCCGCGGCGGAGCTTTCGGAAGCGCTTTCTTCACGACTCGACTATGCAATGCGCACCGCGCTCGACGCGAACGCGCCGTCAACGATTCGCGTGCCGAGCGGAATGGAACGGCGCATCGTCTATACGCCCGGCACGCCGCCCATGCTTGCGGTCAAGCTGCAGGAATTGTTCGGTCTTGCCGACACGCCCCGCATTGCCGGCGGCCGCGTTGCGCTGACGCTGCATCTTCTGTCGCCCGCCGGTCGGCCGATCCAGGTGACGCAGGATCTCCGGAGTTTCTGGGAGCGCACGTATCCGGAAGTGAAGAAGGAATTGAAAGGACGCTATCCGAAGCATCCGTGGCCGGATGATCCATGGACCGCGCAGGCGACGCACCGCGCGAAGCCGCGACGCTGAGCGAAGCCGCCATGGCGAGCAGAACGTGCGAATAACCAACCTCTCCGCGCTCAGCGAGTCATTCCCCTCTCCCGCTCGCGGGAGAGGGTAGGGTGAGGGCAGGCGGGTTCACGCTCCCGGCGCGCGACTCCAAACTCCCTCAACCGCCCTTCGGGCGACCTCTCCCGCGAGCGGGAGACGTGAATTTGAAACGAGCGGAACAAATGGATGGAACGGTCCGCTACGACGGCGCGCGTTGCACTTCACGCTGGCTGAGAATCACACTGCCAAGAATCAACACCGCGGACGCGACCATCGTCCAGGTCGGTTGCTCCCCAAGCAACAGCCAACCCCAGGCGACGCCGAAAATCGGCACGAGATACGTCGTCGTAGAAGCTCGCGGTGCGCCGACGCGCTGGATCAGACGGAAAAACAACCAGTAAGCGAAGCCGGTGCAGACTACCCCGAGCAGAGTCGCCGCCGCCCACGAAGTCACTGGAATCGGCATCGCAGGCCAGGTCGCGATCGCGAGCGGCAGCGCGATCAATGTCGCGCAAGTGAGCGTTCCGGCAACTCCAACGACCGGCGGCAGATCGGCTAGCCAATGTCGCGTGAAGTTCAGCGCCAAGCCGTAGCATAACGACGCAACGGTTCCGGCAATCGCTGCGCCGGCGACATTGTCGCCGGCCGTGCGACCGCTCGCGAGGATCACGACGCCGACGAAGCCGACGACGAGCGCGATCGCGCGCCTTGATCCAATGCGCTCGCCGAAAACGAGGAATGCGACGAGTGCGGCAAACAGTGCGGTCATGCTGTTCGCGATCGCGCCGATGCCCGCCGGCGCGCGTTCGGCGCCCCACGCGAACAGCGAAAACGGAATCGCCGAGTTGAGCGAACCGATCAGCGCAAAACGGAGCCAGTGTTTGCGCGTGATCCTGGAACGAGCGCGCCAGAGAAACGGCAACAGGATCGCGACGCCGGCCACGAGCCGGACTTCGACGAGTGGCAGAGGACCGAAATCGGCCGCCGCGATGCGCATGAAGAGAAATGAGCTGCCCCAGATCGCGCCGAGCAGGATCAGCTCGATCGGCGTCCACACGTCGCGAGCGACATGCGCATTGCCCGATTTCTCGGCGCTGGATGGATCGGCGGATTCAACGACGGCCATTGCGCCTCGATTCATTCGATTCGACGATGCATTATCGCCCACTCGCGCTTCGCTCCGATACGAGTGCCGGAGCGCTTCACGGTGCTGATTCTCCTCGTGCGCGCGAGCTGAGGTTTCGACGCAGAACGAAGCGTCGATGCGCGGAGCGCGCTACCCTTGCGTCATGCACGATCCTGTCAACCGGTATCAGCTCGCGGAATTCGGTGCGCTTTTGGCCGAGCCTGCGCGCGCCGCGATTCTGCTGGCCTTGCTCGACAGCCGCTCGCGACCCGCGGGCGAGCTCGCGACGATCGCAGGTGTTGGCGCGGCGACCGCAAGTGCGCATCTGCGACGGCTGTCGGAAGCCGGCATGCTCAGCGTCCAGGATCAAGGCCGGCATCGCTATTACCGCCTTGCCGACGAGAACATCGCGCACTGGCTCGAAACGTTCGCGCTGGCGAGTCCGCGCATCGCGCAACGAAAAATGCCGGCGGCAGTGGACGCGGAATTCGCGCGCGCGCGCACCTGCTACCAGCATCTGGCCGGAAGACTCGGCGTCGCTTTGTTCGAGCGGTTGCGCAAGTCTTCCGGGCTTGATCTCGACAGCGATGCGGTTCGTCTCAATCAGCGGGGCGAGTATCTGCTGATCGAAAGTGGCGTGCTGGACGATGCCGTAGAAAATTCCCGGCGGGATGGACGGACATGCGTCGACTGGACCGAGCGCCGCTTTCATCTGTCGGGTCCGCTCGGCACGCTCATCGCGCATCGCCTTATCGAGAGCGGCTGGCTGCGCAAGCGCTCCGGCACGCGCGCGCTGGTGATCAGCGCGGCCGGGCGGCGCGGACTTTCCAAACTCGGCATCGAAATCTGAGCGCGTCTAGCCTTTCAACCGCCCGCAGCGCACGTGAAAATCCCAACGCACCTCGCGACGCGTTTCGGGATCGCCCCACGCGGCGACGAGATCGCGTTCCACCATCGCCACCGGATCGGCGCCTTTGGCCTTGATGTAACGCTGCGTCGCGGACCATGAGCGCAAGTACGCAAGAAACTGTGCGACGTCCCATTCGACACTCATGACGAACGCGGGCACTGCGATTTCCTGGAACGACGCGTCCGCTCCGAACGGAAACGGAATCGTGCGATAGCCTGCATCGACGAATGCGCGTTCGGGCGGCCAGTAAGGACCGGTCAAGTCGATGAAAACGCGATCCTTCTGCACGTCGATCGCAGGCGTCACGCGGCAATCCGAATACGCCCACGCCGCAAGCAGGCCGCGCGGCTTCAGCACGCGCCGTGCTTCGGCGAAGAAACGGCCGCAGTCGAACCAGTGCAGCGCCTGCGCGACGGTGACGAGGTCCGCGCTCGCGGACGGCAGCGTCGACTGCTCGCCGGGCTCGACTCGATACTCGATGTTCGCTCGCATCTCGGCGCTCTTGATCTGGGTCGCGCTGGGATCGGTTGCGAACACGCGAGCGAAACGCGCGGCGAGAGCGACACTGGCCTGGCCGTTCCCGCAACCGGCATCCCACGCGAGATCGCGCGCGGGCGCCTCAGCCGCGAGCCAATCGAACAGCGCATCGGGATAGAGCGGGCGAGCTTCGCGGTAGGTCGCCGCGTGACCGGAAAAGTGATCCTGAAACGCCATCGGCGAATGATAGCGCTCTGTCGAAAATCAGGTCGCCACGCGGCTCGCGCCGCTCGCGAGATCTCCCAGCGCGTAAGGTCCCGTCTGCACGCGGATCAGGCGCAGGGTCGGCAAACCGACCGCGGCGGTCATTCGGCGAACCTGCCGGTTGCGGCCTTCGCGGATCGTCAGGCGAAGCCACGCATCGGGCACGCTCTTGCGAAAGCGGATCGGCGGATCGCGCGGCCACAGCCAGTCGGGCGCAGCCGCAAGCGATTCCGCTTCGGCGGGCAATGTCGGACCATCGTTTAGCACGACGCCGCGACGCAGACGTTCGAGCGCTTCTTCGCCCGGCGTTCCTTCCACCTGCACGAGATAGGTCTTGGCGACTTTATGGCGCGGATCGGTGAGCCGATTGGCAAGCGCGCCATCGTCGGTCAGCACCAGAAGTCCTTCGGAATCGAAATCGAGCCGGCCGGCGGGATAGACATTCGGCACGCGAATGAATTCGGCCAAGGTGCGTTTCGGCGGATCGCCGCGATCGGTGAACTGGCACAGCACGCCATAGGGCTTGTTGAAGAGGATCAGCATGCGCGGCCCAATTGCGAAGACGGCCGCACGATGCGGCCGTCTTTTCGATCATTGATCGCGTCGCGGCGTGACGCTCAGCCGCCCGAATCCTGACCTTGATGGAAGATCTCGTCGCCACCGCCCGGCTTCACGAACTTCAGCGTCATGCGATCGGATTCGCCGATCGCGGAATACTTTTCGCGATCCTTGTCGCCAAGCTGGTAGGTCGGCGGCAATGTCCACACGCCTTTCTCGTAATCCTTGGTGTCTTTCGGATTGGCATTGATCTCGCTTTTCGCCTTGAGCTTGAAGCCTGCGTCGGTGGCGAGCTTGATCACGTAATCGGTCGGCAGATAACCCGTCCCCTTGACCTTTTCGACGTCGGCGCCGTCCGCGGCGCGATGATCTTCGACACCCAGCACGCCGCCCGGCTTCAGGACGTCATAGAACGCCTTGAACATCTGCGGCGCGGTGCCACCGGAAACCCAGTTGTGCACGTTGCGGAACGTGACCACGACATCGGCCGAACCGGGATCGCCGAAGTTCGGCGCCGAGCCGTCGAATTCGACGATCTTGGCTTCGCCGTAGTCGGATTCGTCGTCGGCGAATTTCTTCGTGAGTCCCGTATTGTCGCGCGCGGCTTCGCCTTCCGGATTTTTCGGCTTGGCGACGGCGGCGATATAGGTGCCGTTACCCTTCATCAGCGGCGCCAGGATCTCGGTGTACCAGCCGCCGCCGGGAGTGATCTCGATAAGCGTCTGGCCGGCCTTGACGCCGAAGAACGTCAGCGTTTCCTTCGGATGGCGATACTGGTCGCGCGCCTTGTTCGCCGCGGAGCGCCAGCCTCCGGTGAGGATCCTGTCGAGCTTTTCGCCGGTGAGGTCCGCCGCGCTTGCGGGCGGAGCGGGCGTCGCGGGTTGATCCAGCGGCGCGGCGGCTTTCGGCGGCGCGCTCGCAGCGGTCTGATCCGCGCCGTCCTTGCCGCACGCGCCCAACAACAAGGCCAAGACCAATGCGATCGGTAGATTCTTCATGGCGTCCTCAGGAATACGGCCACGGTTCGTGGTGCCGAGGGCGCGAAGCCTAGCACAGCCATTGCCCCGGCCGGTTCGCACGAGATTGGTCTATGGACGAGGAGTAATCACGCGATGAAACGGTCGCGTTCGCTTCGCGTCGCACGTCCCCGTGTGATTTGCTTGGCTCCGCAACGCGTTCAACTCTGGTATGGCATCGGCTCACGCGCGATTCATCGCAAAAAGTGCCTTCTACAAGGGCTCAAAACGAAGAAACGCGGTCGTCGCGCGTCTTCGGAGCGTCCACTTCTCAAGGAGACCGCCATGCTCCACTACGCAATCGTGTTTCTCGTCATCGCACTGATAGCCGCCGTGCTCGGTTTCGGCGGTATCGCAGGCGCGGCGGCCGGCATCGCAAAAATCTTGTTCCTGGTTTTCCTGGTGCTTTTCATCGTCTCGCTGTTCCTCGGTCGGCGTACGCCACCGGTCTGAAGAAAATCGATACGCGCGTGTATCGAAGGGTCCGCTCAGGCGGACCCTTTTTTTCATACGGATTTCCCTACACGCCGTTTTTCAAGCGCATTCCGTGGAGCGTACGCAAACCGACGCGGGATACGGCGGAATATCGGCAAAATCGCCCGCCGCGATTCTCGCCTGCAACGCCTGCCACCACAGCGGATCGAAAATCTCCGGGTGCGCCGCCAGCAACGCGTCGCGCAGACCATCCGGCAAACCGAGAAAGCGCGCGAACATTTCCGGAAACACATCGTCGTGACGCACCGATAGCCACTTTTCCAGCGGACGCGTCTCGTCTTCCTCGCGCGCTTCGGGCAGACGACGGAAACGGCACTGCTCGACGAGGCACAGCTCATCGTAGTCGTAGAAAATGGCGCGGCCGCGGCTCGTCACACCGAAGTTCTTCAACAACAGATCACCCGGAAAGATGTTGCTCAACGCAAGTTCCTTGATCGCCTGGCCGTAATCGATCACCGCGGCGCGCGCAGTTTCGTATGGATTTTCACGCGCAAAGAGGTTCAACGGTCGAAGACGGCGCTCGACGTAACAATGCTTGACCAGGAGATCATCGCCATCGATCGCGACCGTTTCGGTGCACTGTCCGAGCAGCTCATCGAGCATGCCCGCATCGAACTGTCGCAGCGGAAAACGCAGATAACGGAATTCCTGCGCATCGACGAGCCTTCCGATGCGGTCGTAGCGGAATACGAGACGATATTTTTCCTCGACCGTGCGCCGCGCGCTGTCTTTCGGATAGGCGAATTCATCGCGGATGATCTTGAACACGATCGGGTACGCGATCGGCGTGAACACCGCCATGACCATTCCGCGCGCGCCGTCGGCACGCACGAGGCGCTCTTCCGGATGCGTCGAAAGATGCCGGAACAATCCGCGATAGCGTTCGGTCTTGCCCTGCTTGGAGCGTCCGAGCACGGTGTAGAGCTCGCCGATGGGTTTGTGCGGCATCAAGGCGTGCAGAAAGACGACGGCGTCGCCGACGCTCGGCAAGTCGGCCAGAAAATAACTCCGCGAAAATCCGAACAGAGGCGAGACGTGGGCGGTGTCGGTGAGCACAGCGTCGGCGCGCACGCCACGTGCATCGTTGACGAACGCGATGACAAGCGGTACCCATTCGGCGCCAGCCGCGGCGCGTCCGATCAATGCGCGCCCCACGACATACGCGCGACGCTCGCGAAAGAACAGCGTTCGCAGCGACTCGATGCGGAACACGGCGTGGCCGCCCGGTAGACCGAAACGCTCGGCGAGTGCGCCGGCGATCGCGACGGCGCTGGAACCCGCATCGGCGTAACCGTTCGCGAACGGATAATCATCGAGCACGCGCGCGCAGACATCGCGTACATCTCCCTCGACGACGTACACATTGCGCGCAATCGGTTCGGTGATGTTCGCGGTCGGTTCGGCGTCGAGCGCGAAGAACTCGATGTCGGCGGCGACGCCGGTAGTGTGAAAGAAACGGCGCGAGACGGAATTGAAGAACGTCTTGGTGAGCTCGCGATCGAGCAGAGGGTCGACCAGCGTTTCGTACGCGCCGCGCGTTGCGGCCCACAACGGTCGCGAACGGATGCGCTCGTCGAGGAGGAGCTCGAGTCGCGCCAGGGTCTCGGCCAGACATTCGTCGTACAGATCCATGCGCCAGACGACGTCGATCTGCGCCTGCTTCCAGTTGCGCCGCTCGAACCAGCGCTTGGCGCGACGCGTGATGTCGGAGAAGCGTTCGTTGTAGTCGAGGAATGCGTCGAGGATCAGCGATGCGGCGCGCGCCGGCATCGTCGATGACGAAGGAGCGGTCGGAGCCGGCGCGTTCATGGCCGGAGTCTACCGACATGAAGCGGTGCGTTCCCTCTCCCGCTTGCGGGAGAGTTGCCCGGAGGGCGGCGAGGGAAGAGCCCCTCACCCTACCCTCTCCCGCAAGCGGGAGAAGGGAGAGACGCGCTGGGTCGGGGGGAAATTACAGCGCGGCGATCAGCCGGTCGCCGAATTCCGAGGTTTTGACTTCGGTCGCGCCTTCCATCAGACGCGCGAAGTCATACGTGACCTGCTTGCCCGCGATCGCCTTGTCCATCGCGTGGATGATCGCGTCGGCGGCTTCGGTCCAGCCCATGTAGCGCAGCATCATTTCGCCGGAGAGGATCAACGAACCCGGGTTAACCTTGTCCTGGTTCGCGTACTTCGGCGCCGTACCGTGCGTCGCTTCGAACACGGCATGGCCGGTGACGTAGTTGATGTTGCCGCCGGGCGCGATGCCGATGCCCCCGACCTGCGCCGCGAGCGCGTCGGAAAGATAGTCGCCATTGAGATTCAGCGTCGCGACGACATCGTACTCGACGGGTCGCAACAGAATCTGCTGCAGGAATGCATCGGCGATCACGTCCTTGACGATGATGTCCTTGCCGCTCTTTGGATTCTTGAACGTCATCCACGGGCCGCCATCGAGCTCGACCGCGCCGAATTCCTTCTGCGCGAGCGCGTAGCCCCAATCGCGAAAGGCACCTTCGGTGAACTTCATGATGTTGCCCTTGTGCACGAGCGTCACTGACTTGCTGTCGTTGTCGACTGCATATTTCAGCGCCGCGCGCACGAGGCGTTCGGTTCCTTCGCGCGAGACCGGCTTGATGCCGAAGCCCGAAGTTCCGGGAAAACGCACTTTCTTGTAGCGCTCCGGAAAATTCTCCTTGAGCAGCGCTGCGAATTTCTTCGCATCGTCGGTGCCTTCCTGGAATTCGATGCCGGCGTAGATGTCTTCGGTGTTCTCGCGGAAGATCGTCATGTCGACCTTCGAGGGATCTTTCACCGGCGAGGGCACGCCCTTGAACCAGCGCACCGGACGCAGGCAGCAGTAGAGATCGAGCATCTGTCGCAGCGCGACGTTGAGCGAGCGGATGCCGCCGCCGACCGGCGTCGTCAGCGGTCCCTTGATCGAGATAAGGTATGTGCGGCACGCCTCGACGGTTTCGTCGGGCAGCCAGTTGCCGGTCTGGTTGAACGCCTTTTCGCCGGCGAGCACTTCCATCCAGTGGATCTTCCGCTTGCCGCCGTACGCCTTCGCAACCGCGGCATCGAGCACGCGTACCGAAGCGCGCCAGATGTCGGGCCCGGTGCCGTCCCCTTCGATGAAGGGAATGATCGGTTGATCGGGCACGCCGAGCTTGCCGTTGGCGATCGTGATCTGTTCGCCGCCGGAAGGCGGCTTGGCGCTGGATGGCGTCATCGAATTCTCCGGGAGATTGGTCGGCACGGCCGCTGGGACCGTGCGAGGCCGCCTATTGTCGCGTTTTCGGAGCAGTCGTTGAAGCCCACGCGGAAATCATTGCGAATTCATAACGCAAGTCGGTTTGGAGCCTGTCGTCGCCGCAAAAAAAAGGCGCGGATCGCTCCGCGCCCTTCTTTGCAAACCGTCGCAGGACTTACTGCACGGTGAAATCCTTGCTCGATACGGACGTGCCGTTGAGCGAAATCTCGACCTTGTAGTTGCCCGCCGGCCAACCGTCCGGCTTGCTGATGTGGAAGGTCGTCACGGCCGGGCCGTTCGGCGCGATGGTCTGGCTGGAATCGTTGACGGTCTGGCCGTCCTGGAACGTCCACTTCGCATCGAGCGTCGCGTTGGACGCGGAGCCCATGGTCGAGACGGCGGCGTAGATCGTGTCCTTCGATGTGAAGCTGGTCGCCGGCGACGTCACCTTCTGGTCCGGACCAACCGCGGTACCGAGATCGACCGAAGAGACGCTTACGCCCTGCATCGCAGGTGCAGCGGGCGCAGGTGCGGGCGCCGGCGTTGTCGTCGCCGCGGGCGGAGGCGGCGCGCTTTCTTCGTTCTTGCCGCAGGCGGCGATGACGATGGCGCCGGCGAGGCCGACTGCGATCAATGGAAACAGACTGGGAAACAGATTGCGTATCGGCTTCATGGATTCTCCTCCGCTGTTATGTATTGGATTTCGCGCCGGCCGGAATTTTCAGCACCTGGCCGGGCTGGATCAGATCGGGATTCGAAATCTGGTCGCGATTCGCATCGAAGATGTCGTGCCAGCGATTCGCGTTTCCGTAGAACTGCTTGGCGATCTTGGAGAGCGTGTCGCC
>DASYJJ010000497.1:0-9693 GCA_035996605.1 Rhodanobacteraceae bacterium | reverse complement strand
GCATGGCGGATTCGATTCCGATCGTGGTGATCTCGGGCCAGGTGCCGACTGCCGCGATCGGAACCGATGCATTCCAGGAAGCGCCGGTCAGCAGCATCATGGCGAGCTGCGCGAAGCACGTATTCCTCGTCACCGACGCCTCGCGGCTCGAGGCAACACTCAGAACCGCATTCGAAATCGCGCGCACGGGACGGCCCGGGCCGGTCGTCGTCGACATCCCGAAGGACGTGCAGAATGTGGCGCTCAGCTTTCTCGGCAAAGGGACTTTGCCGATTCCCGGCTACCGGGCGCGCCTGCGCGCGGTCGAGAATGCAGTGCTCGGCGACGCCGAATGCGCACGTTTCTTCGACGCGCTGGCACGTGCGGAACGTCCGCTGGTCTACGCAGGCGGCGGCGTCATCGCGGCCGGCGCGTCCGACGCGCTGCGCGAATTCGCACACGCGTTCGGCATTCCGGTCACGACGACGCTGATGGGACTCGGCGCGTACGACACGACCGACACGCTTTCGCTGCAAATGCTCGGCATGCACGGCACGGCGTTCGCAAACTACGCGATCGACGATTGCGATTTCCTGCTCGCGGCCGGCAGCCGGTTTGACGATCGCGTCGCTGGCGTGCCCTCGAAATTTGCGCGGCATTCGCGCTTCATTGCTCAGCTCGATATCGATCCGGCTGAGATCGACAAGGTCAAGCACGTCGACTGGCATCATCTGGGCGATCTCGCGCGCGCGTTCGGGCGATTGCGTGTGTTCGGCACTCGGCATCGTCTCCTCGACGCCGAGCGGTATGCGAAGTGGCACGAGGAAATTGCGACGCTGAAACGAATCCATGCAATGAACTACGATCGCGAAGCCCGCTTGATACAGCCGCACGCGGTGATCGAGGAGATCAACCGACACACGCGCGGCGAGGCCATCATCACCACCGGCGTCGGCCAGCACCAGATGTGGGCGGCGCAGTATTTCGATTTCCGCGAACCGCGTTTGTGGCTGACATCGGGTTCGATGGGCACGATGGGATTTGGTCTTCCAGCTGCGATCGGCGCGCAGTTTGCGCGGCGCGATCGCATCGTCATCGATGTCGACGGCGATGCGAGCATCCGCATGACGATCGGCGAACTTGAGACCGTGACGACCTACAACCTCCCGATCAAGATCGTCGTGCTCAACAATTGCGGCGACGGCATGGTGCGGCAGTGGCAGAAGTTGTTTTTCAAGGGACGCTTTTCGGCAAGCGACAAAAGCCTGCACAAGAAGGATTTCGTCAAGGCCGCGCAAGCCGACGGATTCGCGTGGGCGAAGCGTCTCGATCGCCGCGAGGATCTCGCGCGCGTGATCGGCGAATTCATCGCGTTCGAGGGGCCCGCGTTTCTCGAAGTGGTCATCGATCCGGATGCCGGCGTTTATCCAATGGTGGGTCCGGGCATGAGTTACGCCGAGATGATCACCGGCGATCACATCGCGTCGCGGATCGCACGCGCTGCGACGCCCGCGCGCGATGCGGGCTCCGCGGAAATGTTCTGATGCGCCGGATCATCTCCATGCTGTTGCAGAACGAGGTCGGCGCGCTCGGACGTGTCGCCGGACTCTTCTCGGCTCGCGGTTACAACATCGATTCTCTGACAGTGGCGACGACGCACGATGCGACCGTTTCGC
This sequence comes from Rhodanobacteraceae bacterium, assembly GCA_035996605.1. Taxonomy (GTDB): domain Bacteria; phylum Pseudomonadota; class Gammaproteobacteria; order Xanthomonadales; family Rhodanobacteraceae; genus Dokdonella_A. The sequence goes on along the minus strand of DASYJJ010000497.1, from coordinate 8,038 downwards.
GGCTGACGCTGGTCACCTCGGGCGACGATTCGGTGATCAGCCAGATCATCAAGCAGTCGCGCAAGTTGATTGACGTGCTCGAAATCGTCGATTTGACCCGTCGCGACCATCTCGAAACGGAGTTGCTGATGGTCAAGATTGACGTCGCGACCGAGCGATTGATGGATCTTGTGTCGTGCCTGCGCCGGCATCCGCGCGCGCAGGTGCTCGACATCAGCGCCGGCGTGCGCACGGCGGAGTTCAGTGGTGATGGCGCGGAAGTCGAAGCGTTCCTCGCCGATGTCGGCCGCGTCGGAGATGTGCTCGAGATTGCGCGCAGCGGAACCGCCGCGATCGAGCGCGGAACGAGCGTGCTTGCGGTGCCGGCGTGAGTGACGCGAATGTTTCGTTTCGCGTGAGAATCAATAGGTGACCGTAATCGTGATCGTGTCGTTGTACACGCCCGCGCTGGGCGTCGTCTGGCCCGGCACTCGCCCGTAGACCGTCAGGCTTTGCGAGCCACCGGTGCCGACACCGATGACGGTGTCGCTGTTGAGCGTGCTGCCCCAGCGCTGCGTGCGGCCGCTGTTCCGATAGAGCTCATAGTTCAGCAATCCGCCCGGGCCGGTCATCCGCCGCGTGGTTCCGGTCGCGTGCTGGCCGTTGTCGAGGCCCACCTGATAAGCGACGCCGAGCGCACATTGCACGCTGACCGACGAAGCGCCGTCGGTGTTGGCGAGCAGCAGGCCAACCGCGCCGAAATCGAGTGTCGTCGCGGAAACCGCGCATTGCGAAGTCACGTTCGCGGTCACCGTGAATGGAAACTGCGAAAGTATCGATGTCGAGCAGCTGCCCGGCGGACTGGTGCCGCTTTCGTTGATCGTCACCGCGGTGTGATTGCCGGTGAATTGGTCCTGATACGCGCCTGGCACGGCGGTGGTCTGACCACCGACGACGCGTCCGTACATCGTCGCCGAGCCGGAAACCGAGCCGTGCGCCGCGACGGTGATGTTGACCTGAACCGGCGTGTTTACGCCGAAGAACGAGCTGCCCCAGACCGTCGTGTGTGTGGCGTTCTGGAAGAGCTGAAAAAAGAGATCGTCGCCGGCACCGTCCTGCATCAATCGCGGATTCGAATTGCCGGCACCCTGCGCGCCGTCGCCGATGCTGAAACAGACCGTGGCGAAGCGCGTGGTGTTCGCGCTGTTCGGGCAGGTGTAGTTGAGTGTCGCGTTGGCGTCGGTCTGGCTCGACAGCGGATTGACGTTGCCGAACGCGACGTTGGTCATCGTCGCCGAGCACGTGATCGACTGCGCACGCGCTGCGTGCGGCGCGACAGCGGCGACAACCATCAAGATCACGAAAAGGAGAACACGGCGCGCGCACATCATGGCGACTCCTTGCTGCAGACCAACGGGCCGACCAGCGGCACGCTGCCGGCTTGATAGCGATAATCGAATCGGACGCGGCAATCGCCGGTGGGCGCATGCACGAGCAGCGCATTGTGAGGCTTGAGACCTTCGAGATAGACCGCGCCGTCGTATCCGACCATCGCGGGTGAAGCGCTGGCGTCGTTGAGCTCGACCGCGCTGCCGAGTGGAAGCACATCGCCGTTTACATCGTGCAGCACGACCGAAGCCGCCTGCACGGGCTCGATGCGGAAATTGACCAGCACTCCGGAACGATCGGCGGGAACGACTTCGTCTTCGACGCGCTCGATGTGGGTGTCCGCCGGCAGTCGCATCGGATCGATCGCGACGCGGTTGCGCTGGTAGGCGTTGAGTGGAGTGATGAGGAGATCGCCATTGGAGCCCGTCTCGCCGATGATGCGGTTCTCCAGTGTGACCGGAACGTTTGGCACGCCCGTCGCGACGACCGCGAACGCATCGTCGATGCGGCGTGATGCGAAGAGCTGATCGTCCATGAAGATGAGTGCGCCGGTGAGCTCGCCATAGCCGAGCGTGTTGCCGTCCAGACTCTGCGCGCCGACCAGCGTTTGCACGTGATCGCCGCGATAACCGAATTCGGCCTGGCCGCCACTGAGTCCCGCGCCATCTTGCGCGCGAACGTGCCAGCCGTAGCCTCCGTCCGGTGAGATCGGTCGCGTCACGTCGACCGCGCCGTAGTTGCCGCGGCTGTCGTGCTGCGCGGAAAGGCTGGCCGATTCGTTGCTGCCGAAACTCATCGAGAGGCCGAGGAATGCGCTGCGATCGCTGTGATCGTCGAGATTCTGGTTGACGCTGAAGCTGAGCGAGAAGCGCGAGCCGAACGATCGGAAATAGAACGCGCTGGCAAAGCGCGAACGCGGTTGGCCCGGGTAGCTGAGCTCGACGTAGTTTGCGCCGAAGCTTCCGACCGGTGCATAGGTGACGCCGATCAGGGCACGGTCGGTGCGGCGCGCCGGCGGCGGTCCGTACAGCGATGCGACGTCGTGGTAGTCGCCGAAGCTGCGAATGCTGTCGACAGCGAAGTTGAGCCACGTATTGCGCCAGCTGTAGCCGAGCTCGGCTTGATGCCCATCGCCGACGTGCCCGCTGCTTTGCGCATAGGATCCGGTGAGCACACCGCCATCGCCGATACGGACGACGCTGCCGGCGCCGGCGTTGGCGAGACCCGAGATCGTTTCGGCGTGTGTCTCAAGCGTGAGCCAGTCGCTCATGCCGCGACGATAGACGCCGCTCGCGGCGGGATCGCTGCCGTAGTCGAACGAGCTGATGCCGTAGTTGCGGCGCACGAAACCGAGATCGAGCGAGTAGTCGCTGAGCCCTTCGCGCAACAGCTGGCTCGATGTGTAGAACGGAAAATCGTAGGTGGTCTGGCGGCCTAGCGCGTCGGTGACGACGACCTGCGCGTCGCCGGCACCGTTGACGATCGGAACCGTGCCGAGCTGGAACGGGCCGGCTGGCGTCTCGCCGCTGTAGCGGCGAAGTCCGTTGACGTAGAGATCGACCGTCGACGGCACCGCGGCCTGTCCGAGGAATTGCGGGATCGGGAATGTGATGAGATCGGGCTGCAAGGCGAAATCGCGTTGCAGCTGGATGCCGCCGAAGCGCGTCGCGCGCGACCACGACAAGCTGCCGCTGATCGCATCGCCGACGCGGAGCACGTTGGCGGAATCCACGAACGAGTAGGTCCAGGTCGTGTCGAGCCGGTTCGAATCGGCTTGCGGATCGCTGCCGGGCGATTCGCTGAGCCGCGACAGCCACGTATTGCTGATCACGCCGAACGAACCGAACCCGCGCAGCTCGGCATAGCTCGAGAGTCCGCTGTTGGAATCATCGTCGCGCGTGCCGTAGAGATCGTAGTTCAGCAACAGGCCCGTCGACGCCTGCGGGCGCGGCACCGGTTGGTCGGGTGCGTTCAGTACGTTGCGTTCCTGATCGAGCGCGTGTTCGTCCGCGCTGATCTCGACGCGCTGGCGACCTTCGTCGTAGTGATAGCTGACGCCGGGCAGCGCGCCGAGATCGATCGATTCGCCGGAGCCTTCGGGCAACCGGAAACCGAGTTGACGCAACGTGTCGGCGCCGACGTGAAGGTCACCGTCCAGACGCGAAAAACCGGCGAGCTTGTGCGTCTCGTTGCCGTTGATGACAATCTCGAGATACAGCGTCTCGCCGCCACCGGCTGCGCCGCTGCCGCCCGAGTCGGCGATCACGTCGATCGCATTCGCCGGATCGACGGGAACGTTCGGCGTGTCCGCGAGAGCGCCGCGAGCAATCGCGCAGAGCAGCAGGCTGCTAGCGAGACGGCGCGCCAGGCGATAGCGTCTGGTCGGTCGGTTCGCCATTGATCAGGGCCTTGATGCTCGCATCAGCCGTACTTGCGCCGGCGGGAAGAGCGACCGTCCAATGCATCGTCGCTCCGGGCAACACATAACCGAGCAAGCCCGGCACGAGCTCGACCGGCGCTGCGCCGGGCTTCGAAAGACTGAGTGCGGAGAGTTGCGCGTGAACCGCGCCGGCGTTGTGGATGTTGAGTTCGATACCGTCGTGGCCGACATTCGTCGACCATTGCAGCGAAGGTGTCGGACCCGTCGCGCCGACGAAGACCGGCACCGAATAACGCAACACGTACTGCACGCCGGTCTGCTTTGCTTCGCCTTGCGGCAGCTCGTCGACGAGCAGGCGAAATGCCTGCTCTCCCGACGACGAGGCGTTCTGACCCGTGCGAATGACGCGCACGAGTTGTCGTCCGCCCGGCGCGATGTTCAACATCGGCGGGCTCGCGACCAACGCTTGCGTCGCCACGAGCTCGTCGTGTCCGCTGGCTTGCGACCACTGGAACGCGCGCACCTGTGCGTGCAGATCGTGATCACCGGTATTGGTGAGCCACAGTGCCTGGGCGGGACCGCCGGGTACGAGCTGGAGTCCGGTTGGCGCAATCTGCAGGCCGCTCGCGGAGGCGTCGGAGCCAGCCGCGAGTAGGCATGCGAGGACGATTCCTCGCGGGAACGATGGCGAGCACATTTTCAGGGAGTCCCGCGCTTAGTACGTTACAGTCACGTTGACCGTATCGTTGTACACAGCCGCCGGCGGCGTCGTCTGCGGCGGAACGCGGCCGTAAACGGTCAACGTCTGCGCGTTGCCGTTGCCGGTGCCGGTAACGGTATCGGTGCCGATGGTCACGCCCCACACTGTAGTGCGCGCATTGTTGCTGTACAGCTGATAGCCGACCGTGTTGGCGCCATTGATCATGCGACGCGCATTGATGCTGCCGCCGCCGCCGCCATCGAGGCCGACGTTGTAGCTCGCGCCGGAGGTGCAGGTCACGGTAATGGTTGCGGTCTGATCGACATTGGCGACGAGCGGACCTTGCGTACCGAAGTCGAGCGCGGTCGGTGCGGTCGTGCTGATGTTGCACGCATTCTGGATCGTGATCTTCACGGGCATCGTGTTGGTCACGGTCGCGGCGTTGAGAAGGCTGGTCGACGCGAGGCCAAACGTGACCAGGACGAGCGCTGCAGTAGCCTTGATCTTGGAGCTCATTTGAAATCCCCCCTTTGGGATTGGTTGTGGGTTCCTGATTCCGCGAGCAGGTCGAAATCCTTTCGACGAATCGCCCGGGTTTGCAGGTAGAGGGGTTGGAGCAAGCGCTATGCCAAGCATGGGCTCGGTTCGTTTGTGACATTCGCAATCTCTACAGCTGTATGAAATCCGTCTTTATGTGACGGAGTTGGCATTTTTCTTTCAGGCGTAGTCCCTTCACGTGCCGCACACAGTCGGCGTTCGACAAACTCGTCGCGTTCGCAGGAAATTGCTGTAAGCGTGTGAAACTGCTGGATGCGCCACGCCGCGTCACATACGGACTAAAGCGGCGATGTGTAAAGTACACTTGACAGCCGTCGCAGATGCCGGCTACGGTATGACAAGTGTCCTTTACAGACCGAGCCGTGCGGCGAGGCGATGATCAATCAGGTCCGGGAGCTCCGCGAAACGCATGGCTGGTCGCAAGCCGAACTCGCACGACGACTGACGGTCTCGCGCCAAACCGTCAACGCGATCGAGACGGGCAGGTACGATCCGAGCCTGCCGCTCGCGTTTCGCATCGCACGACTCTTCCAAAGGTCGATCGAAACCATTTTCAATCCGGAGAAGTGACGCCTCATGCGCTCGCGCAAGACGCTGATCATCTTGTTCCTGGCCGCAGCGCTGATCGCGCTTGTCGGCAAACGCTGGTTCCGATCCGCGGAGGAATCCGCGCCGCAATCCACCGCGGGTGCGCGCATTGCCGAAGTGAGCGGCAATCGCGGTTTCAAACTAGGTGAACTGACATTCGCTCCGTGCGAGCTCGGGCAACGCGACTCGGCGGCAACAACCGCCGCATTCTGTGCACCGTTCCGCGTGCCCGAAAACTGGGATCATCCGGACGGACGCAAGATCGATCTCAAGCTCGCCATCGTGCGCAGCGATGCGCAGGTGGCCCAACGCGACCTTGTCGTACTGCTGGCCGGTGGCCCGGGTCAGGCAGCGACCGAAACGTATCCGCGCGCGGCGTCGGGTTTTTCATCGTTGCTGAAACATCGCAATCTCGTTTTGCTCGATCAACGCGGCACCGGCGGCTCGCATCCGCTCGAATGCAAGCAAAGTCCGAGCGACGTTGATACGGCAGCCGTCAGCGAAATCGATTTCGACAGGGTGCGCGAGATGACACGCGGCTGCCTTACCGAAGTCTCCAAGGATACGGATCCCGCGCAGTACACGACGAGCGCGGCGGTGCGTGATCTGGAAGCGCTGCGGCAGGCACTCGGGGCACCGGAGTTCGATCTCGTCGGCGTTTCGTACGGCACGCGCGTTGCGCAAGAATATGTTGCGCGTTATCCCGCCGGCGTGCGCAGCATCGTGCTCGACAGCGCCGTACCGAACGAAGTCGTGCTCGGATCGGAGTTCGCCGAGAACCTCGACGACGCTTTGAAAAAACAATTCTCCGAATGCACGCATACACCTGCATGCACAAAGGTATTCGGCGATCCCTACGCGAACCTCTACCGTTTGCGCGACGCGCTCGCTGCGAAAACCGTAGACGTCGAGTTGCACCATCCGCGCACGTTCGAAGTCGAGAGGAAACCGTTGACTGCGCTGACTCTCGCGGCACTGGTTCGCATGTTCGCGTACACCGCGGAAACGAGCGCGCTGCTGCCGCTGACGATTCAGCGCGCGATCAACGGAGATTACGCGCCACTCGTCGCGCAAGCCGAAGTTCTCAACGACGAGCTCGCCGATCTCAAAGGCAGCGGCATGCAGCTTTCGGTGATCTGCGCGGAGGATGCTGATCTGATCGCCCCGCGGCCCGAGGACGCACACCTCATGCTCGGCGACGCGCTCGTGCGCGTGGTGCTCGCCCAATGCTCGATCTGGCCGCACGGCTCGCGTACCGCGGATTTCCACAAGCCCGTGCAGAGCGACAAGCCCGTGCTCATCCTCTCAGGCGAACTCGACCCGGTGACGCCGCCGCGCTACGGCGAGGCGATCGTCAAGGGATTGCCGAACGGACGCCTGCTCATTGCGAAAGGACAAGGACACAGCGTGATGACGCGCGGTTGCCTGCCGCGACTCGTCGGCCGCTTCATCGAAACGCTGGACGCAAAGACGCTCGACACGCAATGCATGACCGACTTCGGTCCGACGCCGGCATTTCTCGACTACAACGGAGCCGCGCCATGATCGAGGCGAACGGGTTGCGCAAGGCATTCGGATCGGTGCAGGCAGTCGACGGCGTGAGCTTCGTCGCGCGCGACGGCGAAATCACCGGACTGCTCGGACCGAACGGCGCAGGCAAGACGACGACGCTGCGCATGTTGTACACGCTCATGCAGCCGGACGCGGGAAGCGTGAGCGTCGACGGCATCAGCGTGGCGGACAACGCGACTGCGGTACGGCGGCGCCTCGGCGTCCTGCCGGATGCGCGCGGTTTGTACAAGCGCCTGACCGCGCGGGAAAACATCGCGTATTTCGCGCGTCTGCAAGGCCTCGACGCGACGACCGCGCGGCAGCGCGCGGACGCATTGATCGCAGCGCTCGACATGACCGACGTCGCGGATCGGCGCACCGAAGGATTTTCGCAAGGCCAGCGTGTCAAGACTGCGATCGCGCGTGCGCTCGTGCACGATCCGAGCAACGTGATTCTCGATGAGCCAACCAATGGACTCGATGTGATGGCAACGCGCGCGATGCGCGCGTTCATGAAGAGGCTAAAGAGCGAGGGCCGCTGCGTGCTCTTTTCCAGCCACATCATGCAGGAGGTCGCCGTTTTGTGCGATCGCATCGTCGTCATCGCACGTGGTCGCGTCGTCGCCGACGCATCGCCCGCATCGCTGCTCGCAGAAACCGGAGCGACGAGTCTCGAAGATGCGTTCGTCGCGGTGATCGGTTCGGAAGAAGGACTTGCCGCATGAAATCGTTCCTCAGGAACTCGATATTCGTCGTGTTCATCAAGGAAGTCCGCGAAAACATCCGCGACCGGCGAACGGTGCTGAACACATTGTTGACCGGACCTTTGCTCGCCCCGGTGATCTTCGTGCTCATCATCAATGCAACCGTCGCGCGCGAGCTCGAAAAGGCCG
>DASYJJ010000496.1:0-6671 GCA_035996605.1 Rhodanobacteraceae bacterium | reverse complement strand
GTTTCGCGCTTGAACGTGTCTTCGAAGACGTCTTCCTCGAGTTCCTGCAGTTCCTCGCGAAAGCTGCGCACGATCGGAAAGAAGTTGTCGACGATGAAGTCGAGCACCGAATAGAGCCCGTAGCTCGGACCGAGCCCCAGGAGCTCGGGCGTCTGCTCGCAGCTCTTGCGCGCAATGGCATAACTCAGCGATGCGCCGTGGCGAACCGTAACGAGATAGTTGCGGCCCATGAAGACATGCGTCTCGCCGAACGCAATCTTGCCGCCGACGACTTGCGCGGTATGCGCGACCATGAACAGCGAGTCGGAATAGGCATCGATCTTCGGGCGCTGGTGCGCCGAGTGTGCGTCCTCGACGGCAAGCTCGTGAAGATTGAATTCCTCGCGCAGCTTTTCGAGGAGCGCTTCATCGGGCTCGTGAAGTCCAACCCAGACGAACTGATCGGGATGCTGCAGGACGTCGCTGATCTCGTCGATCGTGATGTCGCGAAGTTTCTGACCGCTGTTGGAATAGGCGACGCAATTGACCACCATCGGATCGGTGCAGGTCGGGTCGTGCGGAAGAGCGGTGACGGGCTGGTCCATGGCGTCATGATGCCCCTGACCGCATGACAACGGCAATCAAACGCGGCTGAGCGGCTGCTTATCGTTCAGTCGGAGCACGAGAGACGCTCGCGGGCTTTCTGTTCCCAGCGACCCCCGATGCCGTAGTAGAGCGCCAGGATCACGTTCTGTTCTACTGGCGAAAGGGCTGCGGGTATCGCCATTGCTAGGCACGCCGAGAATGGCGAGCTTCGCTCTCATATCGCCCGGTCGGATTGTCGCCGAGCAATGACGAGCGCCAGCGCGACATGGATCGGCAGGAACAACAGTATCCAATGCAGATTCGCCTGCACGAACCACGGCAGGATTTTCGAGAAGAGTGCGAACGCAGCAAGCCCGGCGACGAGCCATGCGATATTCGTGCCGCGGGCAGAGGCACGCGGACGCTTGCGCATAAGCGTAGCGGCGGCTGGAACCAGCAGCAGACACAAGGGATTCAACAGCAGAAGATTTTCATTGCGCCACGCGGACTGGTGCGCAGTGGCCAGCCAAAGGAACAACAGCACGACGCCGCCGATCCCGCAGAAGAGCTCGAAGATGATCGCGAAAAATGCAACGGGCATGCGCGCCGCGCGCGAGTGCGCACGAGTCGCCGCAAAAATGACGAGACCGAGCGCAATGCCGATAACCATGAACGTGAGGCGCAGGTCCGGCGGCAGGTCCGGTGGTTCTTCAATCGAACCCTGCGAAAGGACCGTTTCGGCCAAGACCAGAGGCTTCGCAGCGCCGCTTGCATCAGCCACAGTGACGTCACGGAGCGAACGCGAGAACACGGCAGGAACGAAACTTTCCTCCCAGAAATCGATGCGCCGATCGGCGTAGGGACCGAGTCCGAGATCGATACCGAGCATCAGCAACGGCTCGGCGGCCATCAGGCGCAGCGAATCCATCCGGTAGGTGTAGCCGCCCGAGCGTCCCTCGGTCGCGCGCTGGATCGCGCCGCCGACGGCCTTGTCGAGCGCGTCGCGTACGCGCGTCGAGCAGTTCGCGAGAAAATAATCGTATCGATAGAACGCGTTTTCGGGGCGGATGTTCCACGCTAGGAAATCGCGGAGCGTTTCGGCTTGCTGTTGCGTCAGAGCCAGTTGTTGCTCGGTGATCGAGCGGTGTTCGTCGCGATACATTTCGATATCGTCCTCGATATCGTCAGCGGCGATGCGATAACGCATGTTGCCGCGCGCGAAATTGACGAGGAAATCTTCCTGTTCGAAATCGAAGATGCCGTAGTTGTAGGCAATCGCTGTGTCCGCAGCGCGATCGCGCACGACGATGGCGTTGTGGCCGAAACGCTCCCAGAAAATCGAACCAGGACCGATGGTGAGGAGGCTTATCTCAAGAGCCGGGATTCGGGATTTGGGATTCGGCGCAAGCAGTTCGGTCGTGGAATCAGCGGGCGATAGTGGTGTCGGGGAGGTGTCCTGCGCGAGAGAACCGCGCGATATTGCGCAAAACGACAGCGCGAGCGTAACGACGAGGCAAGCGACGAAGGTCGGATGCCGCTTGCGAATCCCGAATCCCCAATGACTCGCCGCGTCCGCGCATCGCCCTTCGGGCCAGCTTCGCTGGTCGCTCCGGCATCCTGCCTTCGCAGTCCGACTCCCGGGGTCCACCCTTACGCCTCGCCCACGCGAACGGCGAATTGATGCACGCGACGTGCGTCGGCTTTGGTCACCTGAAAGTGGAAGCTGCCAAGCTCGGCTTCTTCGCCGGGTTCGGGCAGGTGGCCCATCTCGCTGGTCACCATGCCGCCCACGGTGTCGAACTCGTCGTCGCTGAATTCGCTGCCGAAGCGTTCATTGAAATCCGCGATCGGCGTCAGCGCGCTGACCAGGAAACGGCCGTCCGATTGCGGCTGGATCAGTTTCGACTCGCTCTCGTCGATGTCGTGCTCATCGTCGATGTCGCCGACGATCTGCTCGAGCACATCCTCGATCGTGACGAGGCCGGCGACGCCGCCGTATTCGTCGACGACGATCGCCATGTGGCTGCGCGAAAGACGGAATTCCTTGAGCAGGATGTTGAGTCGCTTGGATTCGGGAATCATCGCGACGGGCCGGAGCAGCGCGCGGATGTCGCACGGTCCGCCGCGCGCCAGGCACTTGAGCAGATCCTTGGCGAGCAGGATGCCGAGGATTTCGTCCTTGTCGCCGTCGTGGACCGGAAAGCGCGAATGCCCCGATTCGATGACGATGTTCAGGATTTCGTTCTGCGAGACGTCGATCGGCAGAAACACGGTTTGCGCGCGCGGCACCATGACGTCGGCGACGGTGAGCTCGGCGACCTTGATCGCGCCTTCGACCATCGACAGCGTGTCGTTCGTCAGGAGGCCGTTCGCCTGCGCGTGGCGCAGCTCCTCGATCAATTCCTCGCGGCTCTGCGGCTCACCGGACAGCGCCTGAGTCAGACGCGCGAACCAGGTTCGGTGAGAGGGTTTACTGGGCGGGTCCTCGCTCATTGACGCGTTGCAAAAGCCCGGCACGGGCGGGGCGGCAGTTTATCAAAAGCGGTGTTGCGGGATATTTTCGTTAGACGACAGTGAGTTGGGATGGCGACACCGAGTCCGTCATCCCGGCGGAGGCCGCGATCCAGCGTCTGTTTTTTCCGCGGCATGTGCATGCGCTGGGTCCCGGCTTCGCCAGGAAGACGAGATTAGGTCAGGGCGGAGAATAGGGATCGGCGATACCAAACCCCGCGAGCACGCGTTTCTCGATCGCTTCCATCTTCGCGGCGCCGGCACTCGTCTCGTGGTCATGGCCGAGCAGATGCAGCACGCCGTGGACCGTCAGGTGCGCGTAGTGATCGCGCAATCGCTTGCGCTGTAGCTTGGCTTCGCGCGCGATGACGGCCGGACAGAGCGCAAGATCACCGAGCAACGCGGATTTTTCGCCCGGTAGCGGCTCGTACGGAAAGCTCAGAACGTTGGTCGCGTAGTCCTTGCTGCGGTATTGACGATTGACGGCGCGGGCCGTCGCCGCTTCGAGCAGCGCGATGTTGATTTCGGTCGTGCCCGAGTGTCGACCTTTCAGCGCGGCGCGTACCCAATCCTCGAACGATCGACGGATCGGCACGCCTTTGCGGCCTGCGCGATTGTCGATGAACAGGCGAAGTCGGAGCGGCGCGCTCATCGTGACGGCGGCGTATCCGAGCCTTGGTCGCGCTTCTCGTACGCGCGCACGATGCGCTGCACGAGCGGATGGCGCACGACGTCACGCGCGGTGAAGAACGTGAACGTGACGCCCTCGACGTCGCGCAGCACTTCGATCGCGTCGCGCAAACCGGATTTCATCTGGCGCGGCAGATCGCTCTGCGTCATGTCGCCGGTGACGACGGCGACCGATCCAAAACCAATTCGCGTGAGGAACATCTTCATCTGCTCGATCGTCGTGTTCTGCGCTTCGTCCAGAATCACGAACGAATCGTTCAGCGTGCGCCCGCGCATGTACGCAAGCGGCGCGATTTCGATGACGCTGCGCTCGATCAGCCTCATCACCTTCTCGATGCCGAGCATCTCGTACAACGCGTCGTACAGCGGGCGCAGATACGGATCCACTTTCTGGGTGAGATCGCCTGGCAGGAAACCAAGTTTTTCGCCGGCCTCGACCGCGGGACGCACGAGTACAAGTCGTTGCACGCGGTTGTCGTTGAGCGCATCGACCGCCATCGCGACCGCGAGATAGGTCTTGCCGGTGCCGGCGGGGCCGACGCCGAAATTGATGTCGTGGGTCGCGATCGCGTGCAGGTAACGCTGCTGATTTCCGCCGCGGCCGCGAATCGTGCCGCGCTTGACCTTGATCGCGACGTCCTGTGCGCTTTCGGCGGCTTTCTCGTCCAAAGCGTCGATGCCCGATTCGGACAGACGCAGGTTGATCTGCTGGCCTGACAGTATTTCGCTTTCCGTCGCGTCATACAGCTCGCGCAGCACACGCTCGGCAACGCGCACGGAGTGATCGGCGCCGGTCACACGAAAAACATTGCCGCGATTCGCGATCTCGACGCCCAGACGCAACTCGATCTGGCGCAGATGCTCGTCGAACGGGCCGTTGAGATTGGCCAGGCGTTCGGTATCGTCGGGCTCGAGGGCGAAATCGCGATGATCGGAATGGTCGGGCATAGGTTCTCTTGCGGGCTTCCTTGCGCGGACTAAAGCGGCCCTTCTTGCCGCACGTCTCATAAAACGCGGTGCATGATGTGGATGTCGGTCGGACCAAGCGTCGCGTGACGGAACGCGGCCGGGACGGTGCCGACGATCGCAAAGCCATGCCGCTGCCAGAGCTTCAACGCGCCGACGTTGCTGGCGACGACGAAATTGAATTGCATCGCGGTGAAGCCGCGGCGGCGCGCTTCGTCGAGCGAATGCTCGCACATTGCAGAAGCGATGCCTTGACCGCGCGCCTCGGATTCGACCATGTAGCCGGCATTGGCGACGTGATCGCCGAGGCCGGGCTGGTTCGGTCGCAGCAGATAGCAGCCGAGCACGCGCCCGTCGCGTTCGGCGACAAATGTGCGGCTCGGCGGCGTTGTCCACAAGGCCCGCGCTTCTTCGAATCGCATGTCCGGCGGATAGCTGTAGGTGTCGCCGGTCGCGATCACCGAGCGGAACAGCGGCCACGCCGTTTCGAATTCCGCCGCTGCGATCTCGCGGATGACGAGCGCGCCGCTCACGACGCCAGCGCGGTCTCCGCGAGCGCGACGCGCCCGCGCAGCGAGTTGCTCATCGCTTCGGTGATCGTGATATCGACGAACTCGCCGACCATGCGCGGCGAACCTGCGAAGTTGACGAAGCGCATGTTTTCGGTGCGCCCGGTCAATTCGTTCGCACGTTTGCGGCTGGGGCCTTCGACGAGCACGCGCTGGATCGTGCCGACCATCGCTTCGCTGATCCGCTTGGCGTTCGCGTTGATCTTCGCCTGCAAGCGCGCGAGGCGCTCGTGCTTGATCGCGTCGGATGTTTCGTCGAGGAGATTCGCGGCGGGAGTGCCGGGTCGTTTCGAGTAGATGAACGAGAAGCTCTGATCAAAACCGACGTCGTCGATCAGTTTCATCGTCTTTTCGAAATCGGCGTCGGTCTCGCCCGGGAAGCCGATGATGAAGTCCGATGAGATGCAGATGTCGGGACGCACGGCGCGCAGCCTGCGGATCTTCTGCTTGAACTCGATTGCCGTGTAGCCGCGCTTCATCGCTGCGAGGATGCGGTCAGAACCCGATTGCACCGGCAAATGCAGGAAATTGGCGAGCTTGGGTACGTTCGCATAGGCATCGATCAGCGAATCGGAGAATTCAAGCGGATGCGAAGTCATGAAGCGGATGCGATCGATGCCGTCGATCTCGGCGATCGCATGGATCAGCAAACCGAGATCGGCGTATTTTCCGTCGATCAGCCGTGCAGAAAGCGCTGCGGCGGCACTCTCGTGCATCGGCCCTCGATATGCGTTGACGTTCTGGCCGAGCAGCGTCACTTCGCGCACGCCTTGCTCGGCGAGCATCGCGATTTCGGCGACGACATCGTCGAACGGACGCGAGATTTCTTCGCCGCGCGTGTACGGCACGACGCAGAACGTGCAGTACTTCGAGCAGCCTTCCATGATCGAGACGAACGCGGTCGGGCCTTCGGCGCGCGGCTCCGGCAGACGGTCGAACTTTTCGATTTCCGGAAACGAGATATCGACTTGCGGTTTGCCGGTCGCGCGGCGCGCTTCGATCATCTCCGGGAGTCGGTGCAAGGTTTGGGGACCGAACACAAGATCGACGTACGGCGCGCGCTTGACGATCGCTTCGCCCTCCTGGCTCGCCACGCAACCGCCGACGCCGATGACGACGGCTTTGTTTTCCTGCTTCAACGCCTTCCAGCGCCCGAGCTGGCTGAAGACCTTTTCCTGCGCTTTTTCGCGGATCGAGCAGGTGTTGATCAGGATGACATCGGCTTCGTTTTCGTTGTCGGTCAACACGAGGCCGTGCGCGGCCGAGAGCACGTCGGCCATCTTGGCCGAGTCGTACTCGTTCATCTGGCAACCGTGGGTCTTGATGAAAAGTTTGCCCGGCTTGCCGCCTGCGGCTGGCGCAGCTGAATGC
>DASYJJ010000495.1:0-3340 GCA_035996605.1 Rhodanobacteraceae bacterium | reverse complement strand
GAGACCAGGGCGCTAGGAAAGCAGGGCCTGCGCGTGTCCGCGCTCGGCCTCGGCTGCATGGGGATGAGCGAGTTCTACGGCGCGCGCGATGACGATGAATCGATCGCGACGATCCATCATGCACTCGAGCGCGGTATCGATCTGCTCGACACGGCGGACGTGTACGGCCCGTACATCAACGAAGAGCTCGTCGGCCGGGCGATCCGTGGCCGGCGCGACGATGTGGTGCTGGCAACCAAATTCGGTTTCGTGCGCGATCCCGCCGATCCGGACAAGCGGCAGATCGATGGACGTCCCGCCCGCGTGCGCGACGCGTGCGATGCGAGCCTGCGCCGACTCGGTATCGACACGATCGATCTTTATTATCTGCACCGCGCCGATGCGCGCGTGCCGATCGAGGACACGGTCGGTGCGATGTCCGATCTCGTCCGTGCCGGCAAAGTGCGCTGGCTCGGACTTTCGGAAGTGAACGCGCGCACGCTCGAACGCGCCTGTGCGACGCACCCGATCGCCGCGCTGCAAAGCGAATACTCGTTGTGGACGCGCGGTCCGGAAGAAGAAATGTTGGATGCATGCGAGCGGCTTGGCGTCGGTTTCGTCGCGTACAGCCCGCTGGGTCGCGGATTTCTGAGCGGCGCGATCCGTTCGCCCGACGACTTCGAACCGGATGATTACCGGCGCAACAGTCCGCGATTCCAGGGGGAAAACTTTGCGCGCAATCTGGCGCTCGTCGACACCGTCACCGCGGTCGCCGAGGAAAAACACTGCACGCCGGCGCAACTTGCGCTCGCGTGGGTGCTGGCGCAGCGCGGCAATATCGTGCCGATTCCGGGAACCAAACGGCGCAAGTACCTGGACGAAAACATCGGCGCCGCCGACATACAATTGACCGACGACGATCTTGCCGCCATCGATTCGGCGTTTCCGCCGAGCGCGATCCGCGGAGAACGCTATTCGGCAGCCATGATGGCGTTGACGGGGCGCTGATTTCAGGCTCGCGGCGGAACTCTGGACATGACAAATGTCCATTGTCCGCCCCCTGAGCCGACGATAAGGTGTGCTCCCCGCCCGCCAAGCCGATTCGAGCGCCCTTGATTGGGCGGCCCCGCCCGTCTATTATTGTACTATTCAGTTCAGTTTTAGGAAGCGCTGCATGATCAGGATTCGAGGCGTACGGCGCTCGCGCGCCTTTGTTGCCCGGCCGGTTTCTCGCTCGTCCCTGCGCCCGTTGAGTGCGGCTTTGGCCGCCGCGGTCGCGCTGATGGGCTGCGCGGTCGGACCGGATTTCCACAAGCCGGCGGCACCGGACGTTCCGGCATACACCGCGGATGCGGTACCGCCGTCGACCATTTCGACCGACGCGCCCACCGGCGATGCGCAGCAGTTTCTCGAAGGCGCTGCCGTGCCGGAGCACTGGTGGACCACCTTCGCCAGTGACGAGGTCGACCGCCGCGTCGATCAGGCGCTTGCGCACAGTCCGACGATTGCATCGGCGCAGGCGGCGCTACGTCAGGCGCAAGAGAACACCAACGCCGCGCGCGGCTCGCTGTTTCCAAGCGTCGACGCGAACGCAAGTGCACAGCGCGGCAATGCGAATTTCTTCGGTCAGATCGCGCCAGGGCAGTCGGTGTTTAACGTCTACAACGCCGGCGCCAGCGTCAACTACACGCTCGATCTTTTCGGCGGCGTGAGACGCGGCATCGAGGCAGACGCGGCGCTCACGGATTTCCAGCAGTTCCAGCTCCAGGGCACGTATCTGAGTCTCGCCGCGAACGTGGTGACGACGACGTTCCGCGAAGCCTCGCTGCGCGGACAGATCCAGGCGACGGAAGAGATCATCGGCGTCTATCAGCAGCAGCTCGATCTCGTCGAGAAGCAGCATGAGATCGGCGCGAAGTCGCTGGCCGATGTGCTCGTGATCCGCACTCAGGTCGCAACGGTGCGAGCACAGTTGCCCGCTCTGCGCCAGCAACTCGCGCAGACGCAGACGCAACTGGCCGTGTATCTCGGCAGGTTTCCGGCGCAGAGCGAGCTCGCCGCCGTCGATCTCGATGCGGTGACGCTGCCGCATGAAGTACCGGTGACCGTGCCGTCGGAGCTGGTGCGCCAGCGCCCCGACATCCGCGCGGCCGAAGCCGAACTGCATCAGGCGACGGCACAAGTCGGTGTCGCTACTGCGAACCTGTACCCGCAGATTTCGCTGAGCGGCAGTTACGGTTCGGAAGCACTCCACACGGGCGATCTTTTCTCGGGCGGCAGCAAGGTGTGGGGCATCGGCGCCAATCTACTGCAGCCGCTGTTCCACGGAGGCACGTTGCGCGCCGAGAAACGCGCTGCGGAAGCCGGGCTCGACAAGGCAGCTGCGGACTATCAGACCACCGTGCTCGGCGCGTTCCAGAACGTCGCCGACAGCCTGCACGCGCTCGAGCTCGATGCGGAGAATCTGCGCGCGCAGTCCGATGCCGAACAGTCGGCGCAGCAGAGCCTCGATCTCGTACGCACGCAATACAAGGATGGCGCGGCGAGTTATCTGCAAGTGCTCGATGCGACACGCCAGTATCAGCAGGCGCGCATCGGCCTGATCCAGGCGCGTGCGGCGCGTTTGGCGGATACGGCCGCGTTGTACGCAGCGCTCGGCGGCGGCTGGAAAGAGAACGGCGCGCAAGCGCTCGCCGACACGAAGTCCCCGCCCGAGTCGCACTGAACCCACCGAATCGCACTGAGGAGGATCGCGCATGCAGACGCGCGTGGAGAAGAAAAAACCGAGCACGACCAAACGTATGATCGTGATGATCGTTCTGGTCCTGCTGCTGGTCGCGGGGCTGGTCGGAATCAAGGTGCTGTCGATCATGCGCATGATGGGCGGCATGAAGCCGCCACCGCCTTCGGTCGTCAGCACGACCAAGGCTGCGTTCCAGGAATGGCAGCCGGCGTTGAACGCGGTCGGCACGCTGCGCGCGGTGCGCGGAGCCGATCTTGCGCTGGACATCGCCGGGCTCGTCACGGCGGTCAATCTGAAGTCGGGCGACGAAGTCAAAGCCGGGCAGGTGCTGCTGCAATTGCGTGACAGCGAAGACGTCGCGCTGATGCATCAGCTCGAAGCGTCCGCGGCGCTGGCTGGCGTGACGTTCGATCGCGCCAAGCAGCAGCTTGCCGTGCAGGCGATCAGCAAAGCCGACTACGACACCGCCGCTGCCGATCTCAAGGGCAAGCAAGCCGCGGTGCAGCAGCAAAGCGTGAACGTCGAGAAGAAACAGCTGCGCGCACCGTTCGCGGGGCGTGCGGGCATCATCACGGTCAACCCGGGCGCGTATCTCAACTCCGGCACGACGATCGTGAC
>DASYJJ010000494.1:0-3574 GCA_035996605.1 Rhodanobacteraceae bacterium | reverse complement strand
GCGCGGCCTCCATCGGCGTCTCGCCCGCCTCCATGTGCCGAACGGCGTTCTCGAGCATCACGATCGCATCGTCGACGACGAAACCGACCGACAGCGTCAACGCCATCAGCGAAAGGTTGTCGATGCTGAAGCCGAGCGCATACATCACGGCGAACGTTCCGACGATCGACATCGGCAGCGCCAGCGATGGAATGATCGTCGCCGACACATTGCGCAGGAACACGAAGATGACCATGACGACCAGCGCGAGCGCGAGCGCAAGGCTGAACTTCACATCCGACACCGACTCGCGGATGCTTTGCGAGCGATCGTAGATCACGCGAAGATCGGCACCGGCGGGCAGCGATTTCTCGAATGCCGGCAGCGTCGACTTGATGTCTTCGACGACCTGGATCGTGTTCGTCCCGGGCTGTTTCTGGACCGCGAGGACGACGCCCTGCTCGCCATTGATCGTAGCGCCGCCCTTGTCGTTCTGGATGCCGTCGTAGACCTTGCCGATGTCCTTGAGCCGCACCGGCGCACCGTTCTGGTACGTCACAATCATGTCGGCGAACGCGGCCGCGTCCATCAGCTGGCCGTTGACGTTGACGTTGTAGATGCGGTTCGGTCCGTACAGCGTGCCCGTCGGAAGATTCACGTTCCCCTTTCCGACCGCAGCGGCAACGGTATCGATGCCGAGCCCGCGCCCGGACAACGCATCCGGATCGAGATCAATACGCACGGCATACTTTTGCGAGCCGTAAACATTCACCTGCGCGACGCCGCGCACGGTCGAGATGCGTTGCGCGAGTGTGTTCTCGGCGAATTCGTCGAGCGTCGAAAGGCGCAGCGTCTTCGAAGTGAACGCGATGTAGAAAATCGGCGAATCCGCCGGATTCACCTTGCGGAAAGTCGGCGGCGTCGTCATCTGCTGCGGGAGTTGGCGCAACGCAGCGGAAATCGCGGCCTGCACGTCTTGCGCGGCTGCGTCGATGTTGCGATCAAGCGTGAACTGCAGCGTGATCGAGGTCGATCCGAGCGAGCTTGTCGACGTCATCGAGTCGACGGATGGAATCGTCGAAAACTGTTTTTCCAGAGGCGTCGCGACCGCGGAAGCCATCGTCTCCGGCGACGCGCCCGGCAGGCTCGCCGAAATGGAAATGGTCGGAAAATCGACGTTCGGCAGCGACGCCACCGGCAGCTGCCGATAGCCGACGATCCCGAAAACGAGCACACCGACCATGACCAGCGTGGTCATGACCGGTCGGCGGACGAAGATCTCCGAAACGTTCACGGCGCCGCTTCCGTCACCTTCAGGGCCGAATTGTTTTCCACGCGCGACTGGCCGTCGAGCACCACCGTCTCGCCGGCAGCAAGACCGTTGTCGATGACTGCATTGTTCTCGACCATGCGCTTGACGCCAACCTTGCGCTGCTCGGCATGCTGATCGGATTTCACGACGAACACATAGGTCCCGTCGGGCCCGTTCTGCACCGCGCGATCGGGCAGCACGACGACATTGTGATCGATCCCGAGCGTCAGGCTGACGGTGACCAGCTGGCCGGGCCACAGCAGATGTTCCGGATTGGCGAACTCCGCGCGGAGTTTCACGGTTCCCGTGGTCGAGTCGACCGCGTTGTCGACGAACGCCACCTTGCCGTCAATCGGTTTGGCGACGCCGGTAATCGTTGCAGTCACCGAGAGTGGCGCCGCGTGCTGCGCGACGAGTACGGGACCGAGTTGTGCACCGGGCAACGCGAAGTTCACGTAGATCGGTTCGATCTGATTGATCACGACCAGCGCGTTGGTGTCGTTCGCCTTCACCAGATTGCCCGGCTGGATCAGGATGCGGCCGATGCGACCGGCGATCGGCGAATGGATTTCCGTGTAGCCGAGCGTCACTTTCGCCGCGACGACGTTGGCCTGATCGACCTTGACGCTCGCAGCCGCCGCGTCGAGGTTGGTGCGGTACTGCTCCATCTGATCGGCGGAGATGTAGCCCTTGTCCGCGATCGCCGCATAGCGTTTCACTTGCGAGCGCGCCTGCTCGAGCGTCGCCTCGTCCTTCGCCTGCGCCGCTTCGGCCTGTTTCAGGGCAGCTTCGGCCGGGCGCGGATCGATGCGGAACAAGAGTTGATTCTGCTTGACGTCGTCACCATCCTTGACCGGTGATTCGAGGATCTGCCCGTCGATCAGCGATTTCAGCGAAACACTGTTGATCGGCTCGACGCTGCCGACCGCACTCACGAGCACCGGCATGTCTTTGGCTTGTGCCTTGACGACGGTCACAGGTGCCGGCGGTGGCGCGTGCGGCGCCGGATCGCGCGAGCAGGCGACCAGCGCTGCAGCAATGAGCACTGAGCAGCACGCGCCCGCGAACGAAACGCGCGGAAAAACCCGGCACGACATGCAGATGGCACTCCCTGGATACCAAGACATTGCATTTTGACCGATCGCCCGTGTCAACGTGCGCGAGCGTGCGGTAAACGCGGGGTAAAGAAGCGCCATGACGAATGGCCGTGGCCATCCAGACTACCTTCGCGACGAGGCCGTCAGTACACTTGCGGCCCCTTGCGCTCGGCACCTATGTGCCGCGGCGCTGCGGTCGTTTTGTGAATCGCCGCCAACACGCTTCTATCCGATGCTCATCTTCAACCGGAAACCGTGAACATCAAGCAGCCTCTTCCGACATCGCCCAAACAGCGCCGCTACTGGAATGCGCCGCACGGATCGGCGCTCGCGATGGCACTCGCGGACACGGGCCGCGCGCATCACGGACTGGTTGTGGCCATTGCGCGCGACACGCACGCAGCGCATGCGCTCGAAGCGGAGCTCGGCGTGTTCGCGGGCGCCGATCTCGATGTGCTGCATTTCCCGGATTGGGAAACCCTGCCCTACGATCTCTTCGCGCCGCACCCGGACATCGTCTCGCAGCGTATCGCAACGTTGTACCGATTGCCTTCGGTCGAACGCGGCGTGCTTGTCGTTCCCGTCGCGACGCTGATGCAGCGTCTCGCCCCGACGAGCTATATCGCCGGTTCCGGCCTTGTTCTCTCGTTGCGACAGAAGCTCGATCTGGGAGTCGAACAGCGGCGCCTGGAAACCTCGGGTTACCGCCATGTGCCGCAGGTCGCCGAACCTGGCGACTTTGCCGTGCGCGGCGCGCTGATCGACATTTTCCCGATGGGCAGCGCCGAGCCTTATCGCATCGAACTTTTCGACGAGGAAATCGAATCGATCCGCACGTTCGATCCCGAAACGCAGCGCTCGGATGCGAAGGTCGATGCGGTGCGCCTGCTTCCGGCGCGCGAATTTCCGCTGACCGACGAATCGACGAAGGCGTTCCGCAACACGTTGCGCGAACGCTTCCCGATCGATCCGCGGCGCTGTCCGTTGTATCAGGACATCCGTGAAGGCGTGACGCCGGCCGGCATCGAGTATTACCTGCCGCTGTTCTTCGATCGCACCGATACGCTGTTCGACTATCTTTCCGGCAACGCGCTGTTCGTGCTCGGCGAAGGCGTCCTCGATGCCGCCGAGCATTTCTGGTCGCAGGCGAACGAACGCTACGAGCAGCGCGCGCACGATGTCGAAC
>DASYJJ010000493.1:0-3696 GCA_035996605.1 Rhodanobacteraceae bacterium | reverse complement strand
CGCCGTGGTGACCGGGGGAATCGGTGGCCTCGGAACCGAAATCTGCAAATATCTCGCGCGATCAGGCCGCAAGGTCGTGGCAGCGGATCTCGCCTCGCGCAGCGAGCGTGTCAGCGAGTTTCTCGTCGAGATGGCTGAATTCGGCGAAGACGTCGTGTTCGAACCGCTGAACGTCGTCGACTTCCAGGCCTGCGCCGCGATGATCGGCAAGATCGAACAGCGGGACGGTCCGATCTCGATCCTCGTCAACGCTGCCGGCATCACGCGCGATATCTCGCTGCGCAAGATGACGCCCGAGCAGTGGATCGACGTGCTCAAGGTCAACCTCGAAGGCGTCTTCAACATGTGCCGCCATGTCGTCGACGGCATGAGCACGCGCGGTTACGGACGCATCGTCAACATCTCGTCGGTGAACGGCCAGACCGGTCAGTTCGGCCAGACCAATTACTCGGCTGCGAAGGCCGGCATGCACGGCTTCACGATGGCGCTCGCGCGCGAAGTCGCCAAGAAAGGCGTCACCGTCAACAGCGTTTCCCCCGGCTACTGCAAGACCGCGATGGTCATGGCGGTGCCCGAAGACGTACGCAATCAGATCATCGCGAACATTCCCGTCGGCCGCCTTGGCGAGCCGCGCGAGATCGCACGCGTCGTCGATTTCCTTTCCGCCGACGATGCCGGCTTCATCACCGGCGCGAACATTCCGGTGAACGGCGGTTACTTCATGGATTTTTGAGGCGGCATCCGGGCACTATCCGCCGCAGAGGTGCGACAACGCAGCATCACTGACCCACGCCGTTGCGCGCTGTCCGATTTTGGATCGGAGTGAGTCGGATCGGAGCGAGATCGATGGCACAGCGTCCCGGCGTCCGTTCTCTCAGTTTGGACATCGCGCGACACGCGCTGCCGCTCATCTCGCTATACGGCCTGCACGGCAGCGCGGAAACGTTCCTTCTGCTCACCGCGTTCAATCTTTCGCTCGGCTTGATGCTGATCGTCGCCACCACGCGCGACCGCGGCGACGTCACGACTGTCGATCCGCGCTCGAGGTGGCTGATCATGCGTTGGATCGCAGTTGCCTTCAACGCGGGATTTCTAGCGTTCATCGCCGGCTTCATCATGTTGCCTATCGTGTTTCCGGCGTTTTTGCTCGGCGCGCGAGCGGGAGTCGACTGGTCGGTCGTCATCGCCCAGAAGAGCGTATGGATTCCGGTGATCGGCATGTCGCTGCTGGCATCCGTCCGCTTTCAGGACTTGTTCGAGGCGCGCACCACGACGGGTGCCAAGGGCCAGCCTTCGCGTGCCAATCCTGTGGTCGGCGATCTCGACACCGATCGCAAGCGCTCGCTCGCCGATTGCGCCGCGCAAGTCACGCTGATCGCGACCTATGTTTTCGTCTGCATCGTGCTGATCGAATTCGGCGGCTGGGGACTCTATGCGTTTCCACCGCTGTACACGCTGATGCTGATCTTCTTCGACGCGCGGCCGGACATCGGTCAACGCATCTTTCCGCAGCTCTGGCAGAGAAAATAAGTCACCGCCGCCGCGGCGAATTCGCGTGTAGCCCGGTCGAAATTCATCTCAAGACGCGGCAACGAGGTTGTACGGCCGCATCATCTCGTTGTCCTCGTGCTCGAGGATGTGGCAGTGCCACACATAGCGGCCTGGGTAACCCGAGAACTTGACGATGATGCGCGTAACCATGCCCGGATCGGCGCGCACGGTGTCTTTCCAGCCGGCCTCGCCCGGTTCCGGCACCACCGCATGTCCGGTGTAACGCAGCGTACGCCGCATCTGATAAAGACTGGTATCGAAGCGGCGCCGGTCGAGGATCTGGAATCGCACGAGATGCAGGTGGATCGGATGCGCATCGTCGGTGAGATTGACGAGATTCCATATCTCGGTGCTGTCCAACACCGGATCCTCGGTGATTGGCGCGCACCAGTGGGACTGATTGAGCAGCATCGTCACGGGATCGCCGACCATGTTGTCCATTTCGTCCAGCGTCAACGTGCGCGTTTTGATTGCCGACGCTTCTGCGATCTTCGGCACCGCGCGCAGCGTTGACGGCACCGTGCTGCGATCCATTTCGACACCGCGGGCGACGCGGAACTGCATCACTGTGTAGGCATCGTTGTTGAGCACGATTTCCTCGCCGCCGCGCGCGGAAAAATCGACGACGAGATCCGCACGCTCGCCGGGCGCGACCGAAAGTGTCTTCAAAGACACCGGCGCTGCGAGGAGTCCCTGATCGGAAGCGATCTGCTGAAACGCCTGACCGTTCGACAGCATGAGATGGTAAAAACGGCTGTTCGATGCGTTGATCACGCGGAAACGATATTTGCGTTGTTTCACGTCCAGATACGGAAACAACTTGCCGTTGACAAGAATCGCGCTGCCGAAGAACTCCGACGCCCATGGATTCGCAGGCGGCGGCGAGACCGGATACGAAAGCCGGCCGTTTCGTTCGAACATGCGATCGCACATTATCAGCGGGATATCGCATTCACCGGAAGGCAGGTTCAACGCGGCCTCGGCATCGTCGCGAACCAGGAACGCGCCAAGCAGTCCGGCGTAGACATTGAGACGCGTGATGCCGAGTGCGTGATCGTGATACCAGAGCGTCGCGGCGTCCTGTGCGTTCGGATAGTGGTAGAGCGCGGACTTGCCCGGCACGAACCACGCTTCCGGATAACCATCGCTTTCCGGAGGCGCTTTCGCTCCGTGCGCGTGCACGACCGCGCGCACTTCGGGAAATTCGGCTTCGGCGCCGTGCAGGGTCGGGTCGATCTGCAGCAGATGCTTGGCGGGAAGATCGTTGACCCATTCGATGAGAAAACCTTCGCCGCTCTGCGCCTCGATCGTCGGCCCCGGAAATGTGCCCGCGTAGCCCCAGAACTCGGTCAAGCCGAGATTGCGATGGACCCGCGATTCGAATCGGTTCATCTCGATGCGGTAGTACGGCAACGCGGCCGGTCCCGCCGACTCAAGCGTGCGTCGTCCGCTCGCTCTTGCTGTTGCCGGTATCGGCAATGCATCGACGAAGGGTTTCAGCGTCGTCGGATCGAGCGCCGATAGCGGAGGTGGCGCGGCTCGCATGCGAGACTGCGCGCCGCGCGGCAGCAGCAGCGTCGACGCTGCAAGCGCACCGCTTCGCAGAAATTGCCTGCGTGTGACCGTCATCTCGCGCGCTACCGGCTCGATGGAGAATGTGCACGGCATCATGCCGTACACACGCTCCTTCAATCACGCCGAAAATGCGCGCATTCGATTGCGACCGCCATCAGGGAACCGGCTGCCCTGATGCCGCGTCCAGCCTGACTTTGTCGAGCACCGGGCTGTTGCTGAAATCGAACATGCCTCCGATCGAGCCGGCGATCGCATCAAAGGATCCGCCGCCAATACGCGCGCCATTGAGCCAGTTGTCTTCGACGAAACGCAGTATCGAAGTCTGGTCGGTCAATGCGTGATCGACGTAGTTCGATTTCGCCCACGGCGATATCACGAGCAGCGGCAAACGTGGACCGTAGCCGCAACGTCCCTGCGCGGGCACGTTGGCCGCATCGATGCCTGGCAGCGCAGTCGTACCGTCGCCGCAGGCGCCCTCGCCCGTCAACGCATCATCGGGACTCGCCGATTGATTGACGATCGGAGGCATCTGGTGGTCGTACCAACCATCGGAATCGTCGTAGGCAATCA
>DASYJJ010000492.1:0-5876 GCA_035996605.1 Rhodanobacteraceae bacterium | reverse complement strand
AGCTATTGCCGTCGACCGTTTTTACGTTTGTACAAAAAGATGCTGAAGTTCGCATGGCGTGGACGAATTACCGAATCCCGAATCCCGGCTCATCACCCATACCGCCCCGTAATGTAATCCTCGGTCTGCCGCTGGCGCGGATTCGTGAACAGCGCGTCCGTCTCGCCGAATTCAATGAGCCGGCCCTGATGCAGGAACGCGGTGTAATCCGCGACCCGCGCCGCCTGCTGCATGTTGTGAGTGACCAGCAGCACTGTGTACCGCTGCGCGAGTTCGAGGAGAAGTTCCTCGAAGCGCAGTGTCGATGCAGGATCGAGCGCCGATGCGGGTTCGTCCATGAGCAGGATTTCCGGACCCACCGCGAG
Organism: Rhodanobacteraceae bacterium; assembly: GCA_035996605.1. Classification (GTDB taxonomy): domain Bacteria; phylum Pseudomonadota; class Gammaproteobacteria; order Xanthomonadales; family Rhodanobacteraceae; genus Dokdonella_A. The sequence goes on along the minus strand of DASYJJ010000492.1, from coordinate 5,511 downwards.
TGCGCGGGCAATCACCAGGCGTTGCTGCTGGCCGAGCGAAAGCGCGAGAGCACTCTCGTTGAGGCGCGCGGCTACTTCGTCCCACAAGGCGGCCGATTTCAGCGCGGATTCGATGCGAGCGTCGAGCTCGCGACGATCGCGGGTGCCGAGGAGGCGCGGCCCGTATGCAACGTTCTCGTACACCGACAGCGGAAACGGGTTCGGTTTCTGGAAAACCATGCCGACGCGGCGGCGGAGTTCGTGTACGACAGCGTCCTTCGCATAAATATCCGCGCTGCCGACCATCACTTGACCTTCGACGCGGCAATCAGGCACTTCGTCATTGAGCCGATTCAGGCACCGCAACAAGCTCGATTTGCCCGAAGCGCTCGGGCCGATCAGCGCCGTGATGCGCCGCGCAGGAACGCCGAAGCTCACACCGTCGAGCGCCTGCCGTGTTCCATACCAGAGCGACAGCGAACGGAGCTCGAGCGCGATTTCGACGTGCGAGGGCGCGCTCGACGGCGAAGTCGCGGATGGCGCGTTTTCCTCGGGCAGACCCGATCTGACCGTACGCATGCTCATGGTGCCCACTAGGCCTCGATCTCACGATAACGCTCGCGCAACCGATTGCGCAGCACGATCGCCGCCAGATTCAACGCGATGACCACGATGACCAGCAACAACGCGCAGGCGTAAGCGCGCGGGACGCCGCGCAGCGCATCCGGACTCGCCAGAGCCGCGTCATAAACGCTGAAACCGAGATGCATGAACTGGCGCGACGGATGCAAAAAAGGAAATTCGCCATCCACCGGCAGCGCCGGCGCAAGCTTGACGACGCCAACCAGCATCAGCGGCGCAACCGCGCCGGCCGCGCGCGCGATCGCGAGAATAAAACCCGTCAGCAACGCGGGGCGCGCGGCCGGCAGCAGCAATCGCCACATCGTTTCGCCGTGCGTCGCGCCCAGCGCCAGCGAGCCAGTGCGGAGTCCGGGCGGAATTCTCGCCAATCCTTCCTCGACGCTGACGACAACGACCGGCAGCGTCAGCAACGCGAGCGACAGCGCGGCCCACAGCAGACCGCCGCTGCCGAACGTCGGCACCGGCAGGCGATCGGAAAAGAACCAGCGGTCGATGCCAGCGCCCAGACCATGCACGAACAACCCAAGTCCGAGCACGCCATAGACGATCGATGGCACGCCGGCGAGATTTCCGATTGCGCTGCGCACGAGACCGACGGCGAATCCGCGCCGCTCGTGCAGATACACGGCGGTCGCGACGCCGAACGGCATGACGATGAGACTCATGAGCAACACAAGCGTCACGGTACCGACGAGCGCCGGGAGCGCGCCGCCGACCAATGTCGACGCCGCGTTCGACGTAAAGAGAAAGCGTCCAGCGTGACGAACGAGGACACCAAGGCTGCCAAGGTAACCCAGCGAATTCGGCCAGAGAGTCTCCTCGATGCGAGCAGGCGCCGACGCGTCGCCGAGCGCCGACGCCGCGACAGCGGAATCTCCGCGGCCGAACAGCCGGCGGCCATCCGTCAACGCAACGGCGAACGCATCCGCGGGTTCGCTCCGATCCGCGATCGAACCGCGCGCGATGCGCACGTAGTTGCCGCCGGCGCGATCGAGTTCGCTTTGACGCACAACGATCCATTTGCTGGCTTCGCTGACGATCTCGCCGAACACCTCGCGACCGTCGCCGAGGCGCAGGTCGACGATGCGCGACGGCCAGAACGGCGCGATTCCCGCGCTCGCGAGCAACACGAGGACCATCACGACGCCGGCGAGACACATCGCGGCCGCGCCGCCGACAAGCCATGTGCCGCCATTTTCCCTCGATGTGCGATTCATGCCGGCGAATTCGCCCGATCGGCGCGCCGATGCATTCGCGCGCGTGCGCGTTCGGCGAGCAGGTTCAGCACGAACGTCAGCGCGAACAGCACGAGCGCGGCGAGCAGCAGCGTTCGATAGGCGCCGCCCGGCGCGGCCGCCTCGGGCAGTCCGACTGCGAGCTCCGCGCTGATGGTGCGCAGGCCGGTCAACGGATTCAGATCCGGCAGCGGTGTATTTCCGCTCGCCATCAACACGATCATCGTCTCGCCAAGACAGCGCGACGCGCCGAGCGCCATTGCCGCCACGATTCCGGGCCGCGCCGCCGGCAACACGATCGACTTCAGCGCCTGCCAACGCGTCGCACCGAGCGCGAATGCTGCCTGCACGTGCGTCGCCGGAATCAGCATCAGCGCGTCTTCCGCGATCGAAAACACGAGCGGTACGGCGGCAAGTCCGAGCGCGAGTCCGACCAGGACGGCATTCCACGGACTCACCGGCACGATCAAGTCCATTTGATGCGGACCAACGAGCGCGACGATCACTGCAACGACGGCGATCAGCGCCGGCAGGAGCCAGAGCGGCAACCATCCCGACAGGCGGCGCAAACGCGCACCGAACGCCATGCCCGCCGCGATCAGGAGCGCCGGCAATGCGACCATCAACGCCAGCAACGTGCCGACGTTGGCCCCGAGCCACGGCGAAAGCGTCGCGAACGCAATCAGACCGAGCACGACCGTGGGAATGGCCTCCAGGATCTCGAGCGCGGGCTTGAACCAGCTCCGGAACGCCGGCGCCGAAAATTCCGCGCTGAAGATTGCCGCGGCGATGCCGAGCGGCAACGCCACCAGCAGTGCGCAGAACCCCGCCTTGAAAGTTCCGGCGAGCAAGACGCCCAACCCCGACCATGCGCCCGACGGCAGCGGCGTCCACGGCAGGATGCTGGTGATCAGGAAAATCGGAATCACGAGCAAAGCCGCCAGCACGACGGTGGCGCCACCGAGAACAAGCGCCCTGCCGACTCGTTCACGGCGCCACCGGGCGGCGAGGACGGATCCGCCGGACACGTTCAGGAATGGCGTGTAAGTGCCTGGATTCGCGGACATTGGTGCACGCTAGGACCGTTTCATGACAGACGTGTTACAGCTCGCCCGCGGACTGTCATCGATACGCAACCCGAACGCAATGAGCGTTTCAGATGCAAGCGCGAGGCTCTGCAGCGAGGCAACTCGCCACCGAGCCGCATGCGAATCGCGATCGTCACCGAGACTTGGCCACCTGAGATCAACGGCGTTGCGCTGACCGTGCAGTCGTTGGCGCTCGGATTGGCCGCGCTCGGCCATTCGATCGAAGTGGTCCGCCCACGGCAGGACGACGACGCAGCCGCCGCGATCCAAGGCTTGGATCATCTGCCGCTGCCGGGTGCCGCGTTGCCGCGTTATCCCGGGCTCCGCTTCGGCCTGCCCGCGCATCGCCGCCTGCGTCGGCGCTGGTCGGCCAAGCGACCGGACGTCCTGTACATCGCGACCGAAGGTCCGCTCGGCCTCACCGCACTCGGAGCCGCGCGCAGACTCGGCATTCCGGTCAGCACGGGATTCCATACGCGCTTCGACGATTACGCGCGCCATTACGGGTTCGGCTTCCTGACGCCGATCGTTTACGCATACCTGCGCCGGTTTCACAACCGCGCGGATGCGACCCTGGTGCCGACGGCAGAGCTCGCCGCGTTCCTCGAGGCGAACCGTTTCCGCAACGTGCGTCTGTTGCGACGTGCGGTCGATACGAAGCTGTTCCATCCCGCGCGGCGCGACGAAGCGCTGCGTGGCGAATGGCGAGTCGGTGAAGGCGGTCTCGCCGTCATCTACGTCGGGCGCATCGCACCCGAAAAGAATCTCGATCTCGCGGTGACCGCGTTCCGCGCGATCCAGTCGCACCATCCGAGTGCGCGATTCGTGCTCGTCGGCGATGGTCCCGCGCGGCGCACGCTTTCTGCCGCGCATCCCGATTTCATCTTTTCGGGCGTGCGGCGTGGCGCTGATCTCGCGCGACATTATGCGAGCGGCGACTTGTTCCTGTTCCCGAGCGTCACCGAAACCTTCGGCAACGTCACGCTCGAAGCACTCGCCAGTGGCGTGCCGGTCGTCGCCTACGACTATGGCGCAGCACGCGAGCACATGCGCGCGGCCGATGTCGGTGCCTGCGTGACATTGCATGATCGCGACTTGTTCGTGGCAGCCGCCGTCGTGCTCGCGAACGACGCGCCGCGCCGGCGTCGCGTGCGCGAAAGTGCGCGCGCGGCGGTCGAGGGACTCGATCCCGCTTCGGTCGCTTCGAGTTTCGCTGAACTCCTCGGCGATCTTGCGCGAAGGAGAGCCGCATGACGACCTGGCAGCGACTCGAAGCCGGCAGCGCGGAGCGACGCCTCTGCCTTGCGATGAATCGATGGGGCGCGCGTCACGCGCTGCGGCGATTGTTCGGTGTGGTCAGCCGCCTCGGCGACGGCGGTTTCTGGTATGCGCTGATGGCGATCCTCGCGCTTTTTGGCGGTACGCGCGGAGCCATTGCAGCGCTGCACATGGCGTTGACCGGAATCGTCGCCGCGACGATGTATCGCGGTCTGAAGCGCTGGACGCGTCGGCCTCGTCCGTTCCGCGCGCACTACGGCATCGTGCCCTATGTCGCGCCGCTCGACGAGTTCAGTTTCCCTTCGGGCCATACGCTGCACGCAATAAGCTTCACGCTGATCGCACTCGCGTACTTTCCTGTGCTGGCGCCGGTGCTGGTGCCGTTCACGGTGCTAGTTGCGCTGTCGCGTGTCGTGCTCGGACTTCACTATCCGAGCGATGTGCTGGCCGCGACGCTGATCGGTTGCGGGCTCGCCGGTCTTTCGATCTGGATCGCGCCGGCGATCGCCGCGCTGTAACGCTCAGCGCGACTTTCGCTTCGATCGCACGTACAGCACGAGGCTGTGATCCTCGATCGTATAGCCGTGCTTTTCGGCGATCTCGCGTTGCAGGCGTTCGATATCCTCACTGGAGAACTCGATCACCTTGCCGGTCTCGATGTCGACCATATGATCGTGGTGCTTGCCGCGGTCGAGCTCGTAAACCGCCTGGCCGCCCTCGAAGTTGTGCTTCAGCACGATGCCTGCGGCTTCGAACTGCGTGAGCACTCGATACACCGTGGCAAGGCCGATATCGTCGTGATGGTCGAGCAGGCGCCGGTAAATGTCCTCGGCGGTCATGTGTTTGCCGTCGTAGGTATCGAGGATCTCGAGAATGCGCATGCGCGGATGGGTGACCTTGAGGCCTGCCTTGCGCAGATCGGTCGATTCCATGGTCATGCTCCGTTCCCGCCCGCATTCGCCTTTGCATTCAGACGTCTAGTGTATCATCCGGGCCCTTACGAACTTCCGGTCCACGTCGCATGCGCCTTCGCTGGCTCGCCCTCCTCGTTTCCGTCCCGCTGGCCGGCTGCGGCCTCATTTACAAAGTGGACGTACAACAAGGGAATCTTTTCGACAAGGCCACCGTCGATTCGCTCAAGCCCGGCATGACCAAGCGTCAGGTGCTGCTGGTGATGGGTTCGCCTTCGGTCGTCAGTCCGTTCGATCAGGATCGATGGGACTATGTCTCGACGATCCGTCGCGGCCGCAACACGATGGATTCGAAAGATCTGACGCTCTATTTCAAGG
>DASYJJ010000491.1:0-3593 GCA_035996605.1 Rhodanobacteraceae bacterium | reverse complement strand
ATATCGCCGCGTGCTGGCGCGGCGCCCCGACATGATCACGGCGTGGTCGGGCCTCAACTCGATCAAGACCGCGCGCCTGACCGAAGCCGAGACGGTGCAGCTCGAAACGCTCTACGCCGCGCCGGACATCGCGGAAAATCTGCGCAGCAAGCTCGGCTTCGCGCTCGGCAAGGCGCTCGAGGACCAAGGCCGCTACGCCGAAGCTTTCAGCGTGCTCGCGGCATCCAACGCGGCGATGCGACGCGAGCACAAATGGGATTCCGAAGAATTCTCGCGCGCCATCGACGGCGTGATCGAGACCTTCAAGAATCCGGTTGCGGCGGCGATCGATCCCACGCTGGGCAAGGAAGTCATCTTCGTAGTCAGCATTCCGCGTTCGGGCTCAACGCTGACCGAACACATCATCGCCAGCCACTCCGATGTATCCGGCGCCGACGAGCTGCCCATCATCGGCGAAATCATCAACGAGGAATCGGCGCGCATCGGCATTCCCTATCCGAACTGGCTAGCGCGCGCGACCGCCGCCGACTGGACGCGCCTCGGCAACGAATACATGAAACGCACCGAACAGTGGCGCAAATCGCACCCGCGCTCGACCGACAAAGGTTTGTCCAACTGGTGCTTCGTGGGCGTGATCCACGCGATGCTGCCGGGCGCGCGCATCGTCAATTGCCGCCGCGACGCGGTCGAAACCTGCTGGTCGTGTTTCAAGCAGCTGTTCGGCCACGGTCAGTCATACAGCTACGACCTGGGCGAGCTCGCCGCCTACTGGCGCGACTACGACCGCACGATGCGCTTCTGGCACGCGCGCTATCCGCATCGCATGCACGACGTCGTATACGAGGATCTCATTGAGAACCCGGAAACGCAGATCCGCCGTCTTCTCGAATTCTGCAACCTCGAGTTCGAGCCGGCCTGCCTGCGCTTCCACGAGACGCAGCGTCCGGTCAGGACGACCAGCGCGGGCCAGGTGCGCCAGCCGATCCGCAACGATACGGCGCGCGCTCCGGCGTACGGCGAGCTGCTGGCACCGCTGCGGTGGTCGCTCGGTGTCGAGAAACTTCAGACCGAAGGTTCGTCGTGACGCTGCCGGCCGACGGCCCCGGCCGTTTGCCGGGCATTTCGATCGACAACCGCTTCGCGGGCCTGTCCGCCGAGGCGACGAATGGTCTTCGCCAATCCGCGCTCGCACTCGACCGGCGCGCTTTCGAAGACGCCGAACGAGCGCTCACGCCGGTGTTGAGCTCTGCGCCCGGCCATCCGGAAGTCCTGCGGCTGGCGGGGCTCATCGCGCACCGTCGCGGAGCCGTCCCCCAATCGATCGGTTTGCTTCGCAATGCGCTTTCGGCACGGCCGAATGACCCGTTGACCGAGAACGCACTGGGCAGCGCTCTGTCCGACAGCGGCGATATCGAAGGCGCGATCGAATACTTCGAGCGCGCATGCGACCACGCGCCAGGTTTTGCTCCCGCGTTCTTCAATCTCGGCCAGGCGCTCCTCTCGGCAGCGCGCGTCGAAGAAGCGCGCACTGCGGTCATGCGCGGTCTCGAAATCGAACCAGGCCGCGCGAGCGCACGCGTCCTCCTTGCGCATTCGCTGAAGGCGAGTGGCGACGTTGCCGCCGCAGCCGACGAATACCGACGCGCGATCGCGTCCGATCCGCGCCATGTGCACGCGTGGGCGGGCCTTGCCGATCTCAAGACCGTGCCGCTGACGGCCGAAGAGATCCGCGCTCTCAAACAGCAACTCAGCACCGCCCGCTGGTCGGATGAAGAACGCGCCGTCGCTACTTTCGCGCTCGCAAAGGCGCTGGATGATGGCGGTCGTCATGCGGAAGCGTTCGCAGCATGGTCGACCGCGAACGAGCTTCGGCGTCGCCAGTTCGGCTGGAATTCCGGCGCATTCAGCCGTCACGTCGACGCGATCATCGATGCCTTTCCCGCACCATCTGCCGATACATCGATCAAGCAAGGCGACGAGATCGTGTTCATCGTCGGTCTGCCGCGATCGGGGTCGACGCTGGTCGAACAGATCCTTTCGTCGCACTCCGAAGTCGAAGGGCCTGGCGAGCTCTTGGATCTGCCCACGCTGATCGGCGAAGAATCGCAACGGCGCGGCAAGGAATTTCCACAATGGGTTGCCGACGCGACAGCGGAGGAATGGGCGGCGCTCGGTCGGCGCTATCTGGAACGGACCGCTCGATGGCGCCAGCGCCGCCCGCGTTCCACAGACAAGCTGCCCGACAATTGGGTGCTGATCGGCGCCGCGCTCGCGATGCTGCCGGGCGCGCGCATCGTCAATTGCCGGCGCGATCCGGTCGAAACGTGCTGGTCGTGTTTCCGCCAGCTGTTCGCGCGCGGACGCGAGCGCTACGCCTACGGTTTTATCGATCTCGCCTCGTACTGGCACGACTACGATCGCTTGATGCGCCACTGGCACGCCCTGCATTCGACACACGTGCACGACGTCAACTACGAAGCGCTCGTCGAGGATCCGGACAAAGAGATTCGCACGCTGTTGGCGTTCTGCGATCTCTCATTCGAGTCATCGTGCGTTGAATTCCACACCAACCCGCGCAACGTCGGCACCGCCAGCGCCGCGCAGGTCCGCGAGCCGCTTCGCGGCGACACCGCGCAGGCGCCAAGGTATGGCGCACTGCTCGAGCCGCTCCGCCGCGCGCTCGCAACGCGCAGCTGAATCGGGCGCGGGCCCGAGTCCGGCCGCACGAAAAACGAGCTGCTATCCTGTTGCTCTTTTGACGCCTTACTACTTCCTCATGGCATTTCCGTCTTCTGCTTCCAACCGGCCCGCCGACACCCGGCGTCTGCATGGTGTTTCCACCGACGAGCGCTTTGCCGGCCTGACGCCCGAGGCTTTGCGCCTTCTGCAGGAAGCCGGCCGTCACCTGACCAGCAACCGCATCGAAGAGGCAGAGCGAGCGCTCGCCGGCGTCGCTGTGTTCGCGCCCGAGCATCCTGAAGCGTTGCGTCTGCAAGCCGCGATCCTTCATCGGCGCGGCCGTCCGCACGATGCGATTGCGCTGCTGCGCCGCGCGCTCGCGCAGCAGCCCGATGACGCGCTCGTTCTGCATCATCTCGGCGCGAGCCTGATGCAGGCCGGTCAACTCGCCGCAGCAATTCCTATTTTGAGTCGAGCCTGCGAGCTGGCTCCGGAGCTCGGATCGGCGTGGATCAATCTCGGCACCGCATTCGATATGGAAGGCCGCTTTGAAGAAGCCGAAGCGGCATTCCGGCGAGCGGTCGAGTGCGATCCGAAGTACGTGCCCTCGCGCATCGCGCACGGCAACGGCCTGCGCGCGATCGGACGCGTCGGCGAAGCGGTGGCCGAATACCGGCACGCGCTCGCGCTCAATCCGGAATCGATCGGCGCGTGGGCCGCGCTGACTGACCTCAAGACCGTGCAGTTCAGCGCCGAAGAAGCGGCATCACTCGCCCGTCTTCAGGCGAATCCAAAGCTGTCCGAACGCGATCGCGCCATCATTGGATTTACTCTCGGCAAGGCTCTGGAAGATCAGGAGCGATACGCCGATGCGCTCGCGGCTTTTCACGCAGCCAATGCCGGATGGCTCAAGC
>DASYJJ010000490.1:0-9781 GCA_035996605.1 Rhodanobacteraceae bacterium | reverse complement strand
CAGCTTGACAAAAATGCGGGTCGATCTCCACAACCGCCCGCTGAACACAGTGTTCGTGGGTGATCATCCGCCCGCGCGCTGGGTATCGTTTCGCGCGGCCTCGATCGCAAGGCGCGCAACGCGCTCCAGCCGGTCGCGAGCGGGCTCGGCGAGAAGCGCGCGCACGCGCGTTTCGACATCGGCTGCGTCGAGTGCCGAGCGTTCGCGCAGCGTTTCCGCGAGCGCTCGGCCCACGCTGTCGAATACCAACCCGTAAGCGACCGCGTGCAGCATTCCGCCGCCAAGCGTGCCGAGACCGGGAAACGCCTTCAATGCATTGCCGGCGATCGCAAGGACAATCGCTGTCGTGTTGCGCACGGTGAGGCCGAGTCGCGATAACAGCGCTTCGACGTCCAGCTCGCGCACCGGCACGCCGTGAATGCGCGCGAGCTCGCGCACCAGCGCGGTGCCGAGCGCGCCCTGGATCAGGATGTCGCTGCCGGGCGCGACTGCAGCCATCGCGCCGACGATCGCGCGCCGCGTGTACTTGGCGACGGTTTCCGCCGATTCGCGATCGGCAGTCGCGCGCGCCAGCGCGTCGCCGCGCCGCCCGACTTCGGCCAGCACGGCGGCTTCGCGACCGCGCTCAAGACCCTGCGCGCCGGGCGACGTGATGTCTTCCAGCGCGTCGAGCAGCGGCTCGACGACCGGTATGCGCTCGCGCTCGACGCGTTCGCGACGTCCGTCGGCAAGCGTGCGTTGGTAGTGTTCCTGCCCGCCGGCACTGACCGCGACGATCGCACTCGCACGTCCGGCGTAACGGTTGCCGAGTTTCGCCAAGAGCGCGTCGATCTCGGCATCGCCGTATTGATCGGCCTTGTTCAACGCCAGCACCGTGGGTTTGCCGAACGTGAGCAGCCACGCGAGCTCGGCATCCTGCACGCGCGTCAGATCAGAAGAGCAAAGATAGACGACGGCGTGCGCGCGCAGCGCTTCGTCGCGCGCGATCTGTTCGCGTACGCGTCCATCGACTTCGCCGCCGCCGGGTACGTCGGCGAGAATGAGATCGCGTCCGTCGCGCATGCGTCCGCGATGGTGCGTGACTTCGCGCGTGGTGCCGCCGAGCACGTCGATTTCCGGGGCCGCATCGGGGGCGAGTGCTCGGATCAGGCTCGATTTTCCCGTCGAGATCTCGCCGAACAATGCGACGTAAATCTCGCCGCTGGCGCGCCGCCGGTCGAGCTCGACCAGCTCGGACTCGAGCGCGACGGTTTGCGCCTTGCGCGCGCGCAGCGCTTCGATACGGTCTTCGACTTCGGCTCGCGATACCGGCGCCGCGCCCGTGGTCGCGGCGCGTCGCGACGGCCGCGCGAGACGCCAAAGCAACCAGGCCAGCGCACCGAGCAGCAGCGCGCCGAGCGCAATCAGCGGCAGTCGCAGCCACAGCGGCAGATCGACGAGCCGCTGGTAGAACTCGAGCGCGCTGTTCAACGTTGCAACGACAAGACCGAGCAGCAGCGCGGCGCCGAGCGCGAGCGCGGCGAGAATGATGAGACGGAGTGGAAGGCGCGGCTGCGGCATCCGGCGATTCTAACGGCGCATTCCGATGCGCGCTGGCACCGGTACTTTCTTGTCGGCATGCCCGAAAGGACAGCTTGCGAGAGCCCCGGTAGCTGCGGCGCCAGCGCGCGCATGGCAGTATCCGCGGCGGGAGGATACATGTATCGCTTTTCCACACCGTCGCTGCTAGTCACGCTCGCGTTGATTCCCGCGGCGCTGATCCTTGCCGTGTTCCCCGTAGCCGCCGCACCGCCGCCGGCGCCGCCGCAGTTCGTCGCCACATCGGTCGCCGATGGCCTCCCTTCCAGCACCGTTTACAAGCTCGCTCAGGATCGCGACGGCTTCATCTGGATGGGAACGCTGGACGGCCTCACGCGCTACGACGGCGTGAGTTTTCGCCTGTTCCGCAACGATCCCACCGAACCCGGTTCGATCGGTGGCAACAACATCACCGCGTTGCTGATCGACAGCAAGGGCCGCATCTGGTGCGGCGGCGAAGCGTCCGGATTGAATCGCCTCGAGCCCGATGGCGAGCATTTCAAGCATTGGCGCCACGTGCCGAACGATCTGAAGACGCTCGGCAACGACGATGTCTGGGCGCTGGCTGAAGACAGCGACGGCGCGATCTGGGTTGGCACCTATCTCGGCGGTCTGAACCGGTTGCAGGCCGACGACAGTTTCGTGCACGTCGATCACGACGCCGAGAATCCGGACAGCCTGCGGTCGAGCACGATCGTCAGCCTCCGCGCGGATCAAGGCCGGCTCTGGATCGGCACCGACATTGGGCTCGACGTGCGCGAAGCCGACGGACGCATCGTCCATGTGAATCTGCCGCCGCTCGAACAGCGCAAGGGACCTTCGCACGTCTGGGCGTTCGCGCCGGAGAAGGATGGCAGCATGCTGGTCGGAACGCGCAAGGGATTGTTCCGTGTCGGCGCGGATCTTTCGTACGCCGGCGAGGTCGCAGCGCAAACACCGCCACTGTCGGTCGTGAGCATGGCGCGCGGCGCGCCGGGCGAAATCTGGATCGGTACGTTGAACGGTGTCGTCGATTTCGACGGCAAGCACGCGCAGAAATACGCCGGCGAGGAATCGGTTTCGGGCACGCTGCCGGGCGTGCGCATTCACGACATCCTGCGCGATGCCGAAGGCGGGCAGTGGTTCGCGCTCGAAGGTTCGGGTCTGGCGCACCTGCCGCCGCACTGGCGCGACTTTGCCGGTTTCCGCCATGTGCCGGGCGATGCGGCGAGTCTGAGCTCACCGCGCGTGCGTGCGCTCGCGCTCGACGAAAACAACGTGGCCTGGGTCGCAACCGGCAACGGCGCGCTCGATCGCATCGATCCGATCACGGGTGCGATCGAGCGGCGTGTGCACGGGACGCCAGGTTCGACCGGCTTCCTGACCGCGGTCATGCCCGAATCGCACGATCGCATCTGGCTCGGCGATCGCAATGGTCTCGTTCTGCAATCGACGAGTGGCGGACCGACGGTCGAAATACCGGTCGACCTGACACGCAACGACGCGCTGCCACCGCCGGGTTACGTGACCGACCTGGTGCGGGCCGCCGACGGCAACGTGTGGGCGGTTTCGCTCGGCGGCGGCGTCAGCCTGCTCGCGCCGCAACCGCCGCGCGTTCTGCGCCGCTACACACCGGCGGAAAAAACGCTCGGCGATTCCGACATCGCCGCGCTCGCGCTCGATGCGAACGGCGATCCGTGGATCGCGACGGCGAGCGGCGTCGAACGCCTGGACCGCCAGCAAGACACATTCGTTTCGATCGCCGGCATTCCGCACGAGCACATCCACGCGCTGGCGTTTGCCGACGACGGCGAGTTGTGGCTGCATCGCGTCGGCTCGCTCGAGCGCTATCACATCGACGGCGTCACCGCTTTGCGCTCCTCGCGCTTCGAAGCGCCGGATGGCTGGCCCGCGATGAAGGCCGGCGCGTTGACGGTCGGCGACGACGGGTGCGTCTGGGTCACGTCATCGCGCGGACTCTGGCGCGTCGATCCGAAAGCGCGCTCGATCCGCCGCTTCGACGCGAGCGACGGCTTGCCGAGCTCGGAATTCCGCATCGGCGCGCTTGCCCGCGGCAGCGACGGCACGTTGTTCGCAGGCACGGAAGAAGGCGTCCTCGCGTTCGATCCTGCGCACCTTCATTTCGACACGCCGGCTCCGCCGCTCCGGCTCGTCGGTCTCAGTGTCAGGCGCGGCGGGCGCGTCGTCGCGCTCGATACGGACGCGCCGATCTCGCTTCAATACGACGATCTCGATTTCAGCGTCGCAGTGCGCGCGCTTTCGTATGCGAATCCATCGTCGAACCGCTATCGCTTTCGCCTTGCCGGTTTCGATCCCGAGTGGATCGACAGCGAGCGTGGCGAACGCTCGTATTCGCAGCTGCCCGCCGGCGATTTCACGTTGCAGGTGCGCGCGGCCAATGCCGATGGCGCGTGGAGCGAGCTGGCGCCGATTTCAATCAAGGTCGCGCGGCCCGCTTGGGCCACGCCTGCCGCGTTCGTTGCCTATGCGCTCGCTTTGTTCGCAATCGCGTTGGCGGTGCTGTTTGCGTATCGGCTGCGTGTCAAGCGTCGCCACGCGCGCGTGCTCGCCGACGAGCGTCGCCGAAGTGCCGAACAACTCGCCGAGGCGAAGTCGAACTTTCTCGCCACGATGGGGCATGAGATCCGCACGCCGATGACCGGCGTACTCGGCATGAGCGAGCTCTTGCTCTCGACGCCGCTCGACGAGCGCCAGCGCAGTTATGCCAAGGCGATCAATCAATCGGGTGAATTGCTGCTGCGCCTCGTCAACGACAGCCTCGACATCGCGCGCATCGAAGCCGGAAAGTTCGCGCTCGATGATCGCCAGCTCAATCCGGCGGCTTCGATGCGTGAGGTCGCAGCGCTGCAACAGCCGCTCGCGCAGCGCAAGGATCTTTCGATCGCGGTCGAGATCGCGCCGGGTGTTCCGGAATTCATCTGGGGCGACGAGCTTCGTATCAAGCAGATCTTGCTGAACCTGGTCAACAACGCCATCAAGTTCACTCAGAGCGGCGGCATCACGCTTGCTCTGTCACGGATCGGCGGCGATCAATTGCGGTTTCGCGTCGCCGATACCGGCCCGGGCATGAGCGAGGCGGTGTGCGAACGTCTCTTCAACCGTTTCGAACAGGCCGAAGGCGTGACACGACAGCACGGCGGCAGTGGCCTCGGTCTTTCGATCTGCCGCGAGCTTGCGCTGCTGATGGGCGGCAAGATTTCGGTGTCGAGCGCGCTCGGCCAAGGCAGCGCGTTCGATGTCGATCTGCCGATTTACGAGGCACAGCGCGTGGACATCGCGCAATCCGCGGCGGCGTTCGTGCGGCCATCCGTGCGCGCGGGTGCGCTCACCGTACTGCTCGTCGAAGACGATCCGACGGTTGCGCAAGTGCTGCTCGGTTTGCTTGCCGGCATGGGGCACCGCGCGCGGCATGCGGCGAACGGTCTCGCTGCTCTTGTCGAGCTCAAGGACGAGCGCTTCGACATTGCGCTGCTCGATCTCGATCTGCCGGGCATGGACGGCTTGCGTCTTGCGCGCATGATTCGCGCCGGGCAGATTCAGCCGCAACTGCCGTTGGTCGCGGTGACTGCGCGCTCGATCGGCGACGAAGAATCGCAGGTGCGCGCAGCCGGCATGGACGGATTGCTGCGCAAGCCGGTGACGGCTGCTTTGCTCGATGCGGCGATCGGGTCCGCGTTGGCTGCTCGCGAACGCGCGGCGTAGCGTCGCCGATGGTCATCGCAATCCGGCTTCGCCAGGCGGTCTGGATCGTGCTCGTCATCGGTGCCGTGGCGTTGATCGACTGGGATTTCGCCATCGTCGTCGCCGCGTTGCTCGCAGTCGCTGCCGTTGCCTTCGAAACACGCGCGCCACTTCGCGACCTCGGGCTCGCGCGCCCGCGCTCGATCATGGCAACGATCGCGGTCGGCATTGGCTTCGGCGTCGTGCTGCTGGTGTTTTCGAAACTTTTGTTGACGCCATCCGCCGAAGCGCTCACAGGAATTCCGCGCGATCTCTCAGCGTTCGACGACGTGCGCGGCGACTGGACGAGATTTCTCTCGCTGATGCCCAAGATATGGATCGGTGCCGCGATCGGCGAAGAAATCGTCTTTCGCTCATTCCTGATCGGTCGGCTCGAAGCCGCGTTCGGAGGCAGCGCGCGCGCGGCGACCGCTACGTCCGTGCTGCTGTCCAGCGTCGTGTTCGGGGCCGCGCATGCCTATCAGGGTCCGACGGGTATTCTGATCACTGGCGTGCTCGGCTTGGTATTCGCGATCGTTTATGTCGCCGCGGGCCGCAGACTCTGGCTCAACGTCGTCGCGCATGGGGTCTACGACACGTTGAGCCTTGCGCTGGTAGTGACGAGCTACGACCGCGTGTTGACCGAAATCGGCCAACGGCTCATCCCGCACTGAGCGGATTTCACGCTGGACGATTTTGTCGGCTGAATTCGTGCACGGCATCGACGAGTACGGCGACGTTCGCCGGATCGATGTCCGGCGTGATGCCGTGACCGAGATTGAACACGTGGCCCGGATGGGGACCGAAGTCCGCGAGCAGCGCGCGAACTTCGCTGCGGATCACCTCAGGTTTAGCCGCGAGCGCAACCGGATCGAGATTGCCTTGCAACGCGACACGCTCGCCGACGCGCGCGCGCGCTTCGCCGATCGGGATCGTCCAATCGACTCCGAGCGCGGCGCAACCGGTATCGGCCATCGCTTCGAGATGCGAGTTGGCGCCTTTGGAGAAAAGAATCACCGGCAATTCGCGTGCGTTTGCGTCCGCTTGCAGCAATGCGACGATCTCGCCGAGCCAGCGCAGCGAGAATTCGCGGAACTGAGCCGGACCGAGCAGGCCGCCCCAGGTATCGAACACCATCAGCACCTGCGCGCCCGCGGCAGCCTGGCCGGCCAGGTACGCCGCGACCGATCGCGCCAGAGTGCCGAGCAGCTTGTGCATCAGGGGCGCATCGTTCCAGGCGAGCGCCTTGGCGCGCGCGAAACTCACCGAGCCTTCGCCTTCAATCATGTAGCAGGCGAGCGTCCATGGACTGCCGGAAAAACCAATCAACGGCGCGCGCCCGCCGAGCTCGCGGCGAATGAGGCGCACGGCATCCATCACGTAGCCGAGGTCCACTTCGGGATCGGGCACGCCGAGCTTTTCGATGTCGGCTGCGCTTCGCAACGGATGCGCGAGCTTGGGTCCTTCGCCTTCGACGAAATGAAGGCCAAGGCCCATCGCATCCGGAACCGTGAGAATGTCGGAAAAAAGGATCGCGGCGTCGAGCGCGAAACGCGCGAGCGGTTGCAGCGTGACTTCGCACGCGAGCTCGGGCGTCTTGGCGAGTGCGAGAAAACTTCCGGCACGCTCACGCGTCGCGCGGTATTCCGGCAGATAGCGGCCAGCCTGGCGCATGATCCACACCGGAGTCATGTCGACCGGTTCGCGCCGAAGTGCGCGCAGAAAACGATATTCGCGCGCGGGAGTGTCGGACATTCTTGTGTTCCCTTACGAAGTGATTCTTTAGCCCTTCTCCCACCGGAAGAGGGGTTGGGGTGAGGGTTCGGTATCGCGCGGGCTCGCGGTCAACTTCAATCGTCGAAGTCCGCACGAACCCTCATCCGGCCCTTCGGGCCACCTTCTCCCGGCGGGAGAACGGAACAACATGCCACCTCCATTCCACGCACCTGGCCTCGGAGGCTTCGCTGTGCAAACGGCTTTCCTGCCGATTTGTCTCACCGTGGGAGAAGAAAGAACCTTCAGCCGCCCCGCGGTCCGTCGAGCCCTTGGCTGAACATCACGTGGAATCCGCGGCGGATCTGCGCGTCGCGCGCGTGCTCGAACGCGCTGAGCGCTGCGTCGCGTTCCAGGAACACTTCGCGCTTGCTGCTCGCGCGCCCGCCCTGTTGTCCCCATTCGCGAAACAATGTCCAACCACCCAAGAGATCCTGCTGCAGCACGATCTGGTAGTAGCGCGGCGCTTCGGGCCCCGCGGCACGGGATTGCATGAAAAGGCGCATAGGCGGCCGATTTTACCCGAGTCGGACGTTCGGGCCCTTTCAACGCCGAATGCGGGTGCTAGCCCGATGAAAGCACCGCGCGGACCGAGGCTTCATCCACGTCCGGCACGATCTCGGCGTGCCCGAGCTTGCGCCAGAGCACGAGTCGCAGCCGGCCGCTCACGTTTTTCTTGTCCAGGCGCATGCGTGCCATCAACGCATCCGGATCGGAATTGCGGGGCAGGGCAGTCGGCAGATCGAACCGCGCCAGCAGCGCAGCCAGACGTGCCGCGTCGTGCGGCGGCGCGTGCCCCATTTGCGCGGAGAGCTCGGCCGCCAGCACCATGCCGATCGCGACCGCTTCGCCGTGCAGCACATGGCCATAGTCTGCAGCTTCGATCGCGTGTCCGAACGTGTGCCCGAAATTGAGCAGTGCCCGCTCGCCGAGCTCGCGCTCGTCCCGCGCGACGACGCCGGCTTTGTAACGACAACTCGCGGCGATCGCTTCGGCGAGCGCGGTGGCATCGCGCGCGTTGAGCGCTTCGACGTTCGTTTCGAGCCAGTCGAAGAATTTCGCGTCGCCGATCGCGCCGTACTTGACGACTTCGGCCAGACCCGCGGCGTATTCGCGCGGCGGCAGCGTCGTCAACGTTGCCGTATCGGCGACGACGGCGCGCGGCTGATGAAACGCCCCGACGAGATTCTTGCCCGCCGCCAGATTGACGCCGGTCTTGCCGCCGACGGATGAGTCGACCATCGCGAGCAACGTGGTCGGCATCTGCACGAAATCGACGCCGCGCATCCACGAAGCCGCGGCAAAACCGGCAAGATCGCCGATCACGCCGCCGCCGAGGGCGATGACCGCACAATCGCGACTCGCACCGATCGCTGCCAGCGTTTCAAAAACGCGCGCGACGTGTTCGAGCGTCTTCGAGGTTTCTCCGGCCGGCAGCACGATCGTGTCATGCGTCAACCCATCGAGACCGTTGCGCACGCGCGCGAGATAGAGCGGCGCGACGTGCACGTCGGTGACGATCACGGCGTGTCGTCCGCGCAATACGGCACGCCAGGCGCCGGCATCGTCGAGCAGGCCCGGCCCGATCCAGATCGGATAGCTCCGTTCGCCGAGTACGACATCGAGGCGTGTCGCGCTCACGCTGCCGCTCCGGTGTTGCCGCGCTGCCACTGTGTTTCCAGGATTCCGACGATGTGGCGCGCGGTGTGCGAGCTGTTGCCGGTGCCGCTCGAAGCGATGCGCAGGTCCGCGACTTCCGCATACAGCGGATTGCGCTCGGCGCAGAGCTCCTCGAGACGCGCGCGCCGGTCCGGT
This sequence comes from Rhodanobacteraceae bacterium, assembly GCA_035996605.1. Taxonomy (GTDB): domain Bacteria; phylum Pseudomonadota; class Gammaproteobacteria; order Xanthomonadales; family Rhodanobacteraceae; genus Dokdonella_A. The sequence goes on along the minus strand of DASYJJ010000490.1, from coordinate 874 downwards.
GCGTGCAAGAGCGGGCGCTGGCGATCGCGCGCGAGACGCGCGAGCTGCGCTTCGATCGTCGCATCGAGCCAGATCACGAAACCACGTTCGCGCAGTACGCGCCGGTTCGCTTCGCTCAACACGGCGCCTCCGCCGGTCGACAGCACGATGCCGCTCGCTGCGGCGAGCTCTTCGAGCGTCGTCGTTTCGCGCCTGCGGAAGCCCGCTTCGCCTTCGAGATCGAAGACCAGGCTGATCGCAGCGCCGGTGTGCGCCTCGATCTCGTGGTCGAGATCGTGGAACGGCATCGCGAGCAGCTCGGCGACATGGCGCCCGACCGTCGTCTTGCCGGCGCCCATCGGGCCGATGAAGATCAGGTTGGGCGCGGGATTCATGCGGGGATTATCGCTTATGCTTGGCCGATGCTGCGGTTTCTGCTGCTTTTTCTCGTCTATCTCGCCGTGCTCTTCGCGCTGGAGCTGCTGCAGCCGGTGGATCGCTACGTGATCCTGCCGTTCACCGCGGCGATCGCCAAGATCAGCGTCGGCATTGTCGGGCTCTTCGATGCGCACGCCGTCGCCTACGGCAAGATCCTCGAAAGTACGAGTAACCATTTCGCGATCTCGATCGAGCGCGGCTGCAACGGCGTCGAAGCGGTGATCATTCTCGTTTCCGCGATGCTGGCGTTCCCGGCGCCCTGGAAGCATCGCCTGATCGGCATCGGATTTGGCTTTCTCGCGATCCAGGCGCTCAATCTGGTGCGCATCATCAGCCTCTTCTATCTCGGCCAGTGGAATCGCGTCTGGTTCGACTGGTTCCACTTGTATCTTTGGCAAGCGCTGATCGTGCTCGATGCGCTAGTCGCTTTCCTCATCTGGCTGCGCTACCTGCCGCG
>DASYJJ010000489.1:0-2498 GCA_035996605.1 Rhodanobacteraceae bacterium | reverse complement strand
GGTCCCTTCCGTCGCCGTGCCGTTCTTGCGCCCGCCGCGCCCGTTCCCGATTCCTTCCGACGCTCCGAGAACATGAACATTCTTGCCAATACCGTCGTTACGCTCACGTTCGAGCTCTTTGACGCCGACGGCGTTCTGCTCGAGGCCACCGAGCAGCCAGTCACTTATCTTCACGGGGGACATTCCGGGATGCTGCCCAAGGTCGAGGAGGCGCTCAGCCTGAAAAAGGCCGGAGACGTGGTGTCGGTTGATGTCGAGCCCGCCGATGCATTCGGCGACTACGACCCGGAGCTCGTCAAGCTCGAAGGTGCCGATCGATTGCCACCGGAAGTCGCGGTCGGCATGCAGTTCGAGGCGTATACGAATCCCGGCGATGACCAGGGCAGCGGCATTGTTTTCACCGTCACCGACATCGCCGACGGCAAGGCGGTCCTCGACGGCAATCATCCGTGGGCCGGCAAGCGCTTGCGCTTCGAATGCCAGATCCTCGACGTGCGGCCCGCGACCGCGGAAGAGCTGGAACACGGACACGTCCACGGCCCGCATGGCCATCATCATTGACGAATCAACGCTGCAGCAGCTTGCGTAGCTCGTAGAGCGCGGCGAGCGCGTCACGCGGGGTCATCGCATCGGGATCGAGTGACGCAAGCTGCACGGCGATCTCGTCGGCGTCCGCGCCATTCGTGCGCGCCTCGTCGCCGACTTCGGCCGTCGCTTGAGGGGCGACACCGATTGGCGCGAACAAGTCGGCCTGCGGTCCCCCCGACGCATTGAACTTGTCGAGGCGCGACAGGTAATCCCGGGCGCGTCGGATCACCGCGGAGGGGACGCCAGCAAGCTTCGCGACCTGCAGCCCATAGCTGCGATTCGCTGGGCCGTCCTCGGCTTTGTGCAGGAACACGATCCCTTCCGCATGCTCGACCGCGTCGAAGTGCAGGTTGGCGCAGCCGTCGATCTCGGCCGGAAGCGCCGTGAGCTCGAAATAGTGCGTCGCGAACAGCGCAAGGCTGCGGTTCTTCTCCGCGAGAGCACGCGCGATCGCCCAAGCGAGCGCGAGACCGTCGAAAGTCGACGTACCGCGGCCGATTTCGTCGATCAGCACGAGGCTCTGCGGCGTTGCGCGATGGAGTATCGCCGCAGCTTCGGTCATTTCGACCATGAAGGTCGAGCGCCCGCCGGCCAGATCGTCGGCGGAACCGATGCGCGTGTGGATCGCATCGAGAGGTCCGATTTCGGCGTTCTGCGCCGGCACGAATGAGCCGCAGTAGGCGAGCAGCGCGATGACGGCGGCTTGTCGCATGTACGTCGACTTGCCGCCCATGTTCGGACCGGTGACGATCAACAGCCGGCGATCGGGCGAGAGGTCGAGATCGTTCGCAATGAACGCCTCGACTTGGCGTTCGACCACCGGGTGCCTGCCGCCGCGAATCGCAAGGCCCGGCGAGGACACGAACATCGGGCGCGCGAGGCCGAGCGCCTCCGCGCGCTCGGCGAGCGTGGCCAGCACGTCGAGCGTCGCCAGCGCGGCGCCGGCGCGTTGCAACAAGGGAATAGCCGGCGCGAGCTGCGTGAGCAGCTCCTCGTAGAGGACTTTTTCGCGCGCGAGCGCGCGCTCCTGCGCCGAGAGCGCGCGATCCTCGAATGTCTTTAATTCCGGCGTGATGTAGCGCTCGGCATTCTTGAGCGTTTGCCGGCGCCGGTAGTCGTCGGGGATTTTCTCGACGTGCGCGTGCGTGACTTCGATGTAAAACCCGTGAACGCGGTTGTATTCGACCTTGAGATTGGCGATGCCGGTGCGCTCGCGCTCGCGCTTCTCGAGGTCGATCAGGAACGTGCCGCAGTGATCGTCGATCGCACGGAGCTCGTCGAGCTCGGCATCGAATCCCGTGGCAATAACGCCGCCATCGCGGATCTGCGTTGCAGGGTCGGGCGCGATGGCGCGCGCGAGCAGCGCCGCCCACTGCGGATTGACGTCGAGGTCGGTGGCGAGCGTGGCGATCAGCGGTGACTCGTGCGATGTCAGCGCGACGCGGATTGCAGGCAGGCGCGCCAACGTGTCGCGCAACCCTCCGAGCTCGCGCGGACGCGCCGAGGCAAGGGCGACGCGTGCGGCGATCCTCTCGATGTCGACGGTATGCGTCAGCTCCCGTGCCACCGACCCACGAGCGCCAGGCGCTTCGACCCACGTGACGATTGCCACGTGGCGCGCCTGCGCCGCGTGCTGCGCGCGCAACGGATGCGTGAGCCAATGCCGCAGCACGCGGCTTCCGGCTGCGGTGCCGCAGGTGTCGAGCAGAGAGAAAAGCGTGGGCGCCGGCTCGCCACGCAGCGTTTCCGTGATCTCGAGATTGCGCCGCGTCGCCGCATCGAGCGCGAGGAAATCGCTGGCCGTCTCGACGGCCACAGCGCGCACGTGCGCGAGCGCGGCTTGCTGGGTCGCCGCTGCGTACGTGAAAAGCGCGCCGGCCGCGCCCACGCCGAGATCGCGATCCTCGACG
>DASYJJ010000488.1:0-4628 GCA_035996605.1 Rhodanobacteraceae bacterium | reverse complement strand
TCCTGACGATGGCGACCTTCGGGCCGACGGCAGCCGAGATCGCACATCTTCGCGCGGTCGGATACACGCAGTGGTTCGCGCAGCAGCTTTCGATGCCGACCACGTTGCAGCGCCCCGACGTCGAGGCGCTCGACGCCGGCGTACAGAACCCCGGCCAAAGCGACCGCATGCAGGCCTGGTTCGCCAATGCGATCACCGCGCGCGATCAACTGCGCCAGCGCATGGCGTGGGCACTCGGTCAGATCATGGTGGTGTCGGACGGCTTGAGCCAACTCGGTGAAGACCCTATTGCGCTCGCCGAATACAACGACGTCCTCGCACGAGACAGCTTCGGTTACTACGACAACAGCGGAACCTTGCAGGCCGGCACGTATTCGACGCTGCTGTACGACGTCACGAAGAGCCCGGCAATGGCGAAGATGCTGACATTTCTTCGCAACAAGAAAGGCGATGAAACGCTTGGCACGTCGCCGGATGAGAACTACGCGCGCGAAGTGATGCAGCTGTTCTCGATCGGCCTCGTGCTGCGCAATCTCGATTTCTCGCCCGTGCTCGATACATCCGGCAACCCGATTCCGACCTACGACCAGGACATGGTCGTCAGCTACGCGAAAGTCTTCACCGGCTGGAGCTATACCAGCGGATTCAACAGCAATCCGCTCGGCACAAACTGGTCGGCTGCGGACTACGAGCCGCTGATCTGCTACGAGAACTATCACGACGAAAGCGAGAAATCGCTGCTAGACAATGAGGTCGCGCCCGGCGGGCCGAACAGTTGCGAGGCCGATCTCGACGCCGGACTTTCGGCGATTTCGAATCACCAGAACGTCGCGCCTTTCATTTCGCGCCAGCTCATCGAGCGCTTCACGACGAGCAATCCGTCGCCCGCCTACATCGAGCGCGTCGCGTCGGTGTTCGCAAATGACGGCGCCGGCGGCTACGGCAATCTCGGTGCGGTCATCGTAGCCGTACTCAGCGATCCGGAAGCGCGCTACGGTGCAGCGCCGCCGCCGACGCCATATGTCTTTGGCAAGGCGCGCGAGCCGTTGCTGAAACTCACTGCGTTGTGGCGTTACTACGGCGCCGCAGCGATCGATGGCGCGTATGCGTTCCAGAATCCGCAGAAAAACTACGCAGAGCGACCGCTCGGCGCGCCGTCGGTGTTCAATTTCTACCTGCCTGATTACCTCCCGCCCGGTGAACTCGCCGATGCCGGACTGTACGGCCCCGAGTTTCAGATCATCAACGAGAGCACCGGCGTCTCGACCGCGAACGATTTGACCAGCCGCGTGAACGACTATGTCGGCAATCCGGACAACGACGATACGACGATCGCGATTGATCTGTCGTCCCTGATGCCGCTCGCCGCGACGCCCGCGTCGCTGGTGGCACAGCTCGATCACGACTTGATGTACGGCGCAATGAGCGCGCCGATGAATGCGACGCTGACCAACATGGTCACTGCGCTTCCGGCTTCGAATCCGACCGGACGCGTTGTCGGCGCGCTGCAGGTGCTGCTTGCCTCGCCGGAATTCGCGATCGAGAAGTGACGCGATCGAGAAGTGAAACGCGCCAACTCAACAGGAGCATCGTCATGAAACGTCGCGAATTCCTGCGCCAGGTTGCCTGCAGCGGTGTCGCATGCGCGACGAGCAGCGCGCTGTTCACGCAATTCGGCATGGTCAATGCGGCGCTCGCCGCGCAAGCGGGTTGCCCGGCGTATCCGCCGGTTGACGACTACAAGGCGCTGGTCTGCCTGTTCCTGCTTGGCGGCAACGATTCGTTCAACCTGCTGATTCCGAGCGACAGCGAGCGCTACGCCGTTTACGCGGCGTCACGCGGTGCGATGGGAATCGCGCAGGATCAGCTGGTCGCGATCGATGCGCTTGGCGTGCCGGCCGGCGATACCTACGGGCTGCATCCGAGCTGTCCCGATCTCGCCACGCTGTTCAATCAGGGCAACGGCGCGTTCGTGGTCAATGTCGGCACCGTGCTGCAACCGACGACGAAGACCAACTATCTGAGCGCCGGCTATCCGCTGCCGCCACAACTTTTTTCGCACGCCGACCAGCAGGGGCAGTGGCAATACGGCCGGCCGACTGCGAACGGATCGGTCGGCTGGGGCGGCCTTTCGGCCGATCGCCTGTACGTGCTCAATCCGGGGGCAACGATTCCGATGTCGATTTCGCTGTCGGGCCAGAACCGTTTCCAGGCCGGACTTTCGGTACAGCCCTACACGATTTCCAGCGCAGGCCCGACAGCTCTCGCCGGTTACTCCGGAAATTCCGGCGCTACGAGACTCGCCGCGCTCGAAGAGCTGCTCGCGGAGGCGTACCCGGATCCGCTCACGCGCACGTACGCAACGAAGATGTCGAACGCGATCGACTACTACAACACGATGCAGGACGCGCTCAGCGGAGCGCCGCCGCTGACGACGCCGTTTCCGGACAACAATCCGGTCGGCGATGCGCTGAAGCAAATCGCGGAAGTCATTTCGGTGCGCGGTGCCTTGCAGGCGAAGCGCCAGATCTTCTTCGTTTCCTACGGCAGCTTCGATACGCACGACAGTCAGCTCACCGACCAGCCGGATCTCTTGTCGACGATCTCGCAAGCGCTCGCGGCGTTCTACAACGCCACCGTGGAGCTCGGCGTCGCGAGTTCGGTGACCGCGTTCACGATGTCCGAGTTCGCGCGCACGCTGAATACCGATGGCGACGGCACCGATCATGCGTGGGGCGGCATCCAGTTCGTCAGCGGCGGCGCGGTTTCCGGTCAGCGGCTGTACGGCACGCCGGCCGCAAGCGGCGGCATCTTTCCGGACCAGACGCTCGACGGGCCGGACTGCCTGCAACGCGGCCAGATGATTCCGGCGACATCGTGCGATCAATACTCCGCAACGCTCGCGCGTTGGCTCGGCATTTCCGACTGCGACATCGCGACAATCTTCCCGTATCTCGCCAATTTCGGCACCGGCGATCTCGGCTTCCTGACCTGATCCGTTCGAGGCGCAACGGAGCTGTTGCGCGCGCCGTCCCACGGATGGAAAAGCGCCGTTCTGGTACGGCAATTGCTTCGGCGGCGCGCGCCTTTTCACGGGCATTGACGCACGTTGCGTCGAGGAGGACATTCGCGCCGCGACGCACCCGCGCCGCGATTACGGGCTGCTCTGATCTATTCCGCATGGATGGTCGCCGGCCCGGGCGATTTCATGAAATGACGGCATATGCGGAATAGATCAGAGCAGTCCCAGGGAGGAGCTCATGATCGTTTCAATGGCGAAATACCGTTTCATCGTCGCGCTCGCGACCGTTGCAACCGGTGCGCTTTGCGCAACCGGCGGCATGGCAGCCGAAAAAGCCGCCGCCGCCAAGAAAGCGCCGAGCGATGCACAGCTGATAGCCAGCGCATTGCTGGCAGCTCCGGCTGCCGTCGCAAAGGACGCGACGGTTGTCACCATGGACGACAAGGGCATGCACACGCTGCGCAAGGGCTCGAACAGTTTCACGTGCATGCCGGACAACCCGGCCACGCCCGGACCCGACCCGATGTGCGCCGACAAGAATGCGATGGAATGGATCTCGGCATGGGCGGGACACAAGCCGCCGCCGCCGAACAAGGTCGGATTGATGTACATGCTCGCCGGGGGCACGGACGGCAGCAATACCGATCCGTACGCGGCCAAACCCGAAGCGAACAATCATTGGATCAAGACCGGACCGCACATCATGGTCGTCGGCGGCGATGCGTCGTTCTACGACTCGTATCCGAAGAGTGCGGATCCGGACACGACGCAACCTTATGTCATGTGGGCCGGAACGCCGTATCAGCATTTGATGGCACCGGTGCGCTGATCGGCGCGCGCGCTGAGGCACACTCCCTTCCCCCTCTCCCGCTCGCGGGAGAGGGCTGGGGTGAGGGTTCTTTTGGCGCAATACTCCGACCACCCCTCACCCTAACCCTCTCCCGCAAGCGGGAGAGGGGACATCGACGCTGTTAGAATCCGCGCCCTCGCATTTCAGGGCGCAACCATGCAACTCGATCAGGTCAAGGCCGTCGTCACCGGCGGCGCATCCGGGCTCGGCTTCGCGGTAGGAAAACATCTCGCCGCGCACGGCGCGAAGGTCGCGCTGCTCGATGTCAACGACGAAAAAGGTTCGGCCGCTGCGGCCGGCATCGGCGGCAACGCAAGCTATTTCCGCGCCGACGTGACCTCGGAAGAAGGCATCGCCGCAACGCTGAAAGAAGCTCAGGCACGACTCGGCGGACTCAACGTCGTCGTGAACTGCGCCGGCATCCTCGGCGCCGGCCGCGTGCTGGGCAAGGAAGGGCCGATGCCGCTGAAGACGTTTGCGACGACGGTCACCGTGAATCTCATCGGCAGCTTCAACGTCGCCAAGGCCGCCGCGGACCTGATGCAGCACAACGCGCCCGGCGAAGACGGCGAGCGCGGCGTCATCGTCAACACGGCGTCGATCGCCGCGTATGAAGGCCAGATCGGACAAGCTTCCTATTCCGCGTCGAAAGGCGGTGTGATCGGCATGACGCTGCCGCTGGCCCGTGAGTTCGCGCGCATCGGCGTGCGCGTGATGACGATCGCGCCCGGCGTATTCCACACGCCGATGGTCGAT
>DASYJJ010000487.1:0-4573 GCA_035996605.1 Rhodanobacteraceae bacterium | reverse complement strand
GTCGATTTGTGGATCGATTGGCCGACGGTGTAGAGCGTGTCGGGATCGTTCGGCGCGACGGTGAGTCGGCTCTCGTACCACGTGGTGACCGCTTTCGCGTCGTTGACTCTTTGCCAATGCGCGCCGGCGTCATCAGATCGATACAAGCCGCCGTGTTCTTCGGAATCGATCGAGGCGTAGATGCGTGTCGCGTCGTTCTTGAGGTGTGTTACGGCAAGTCCGATGCGGCCGAGTTTTCCTTGCGGCCAGCCTTCGCCGCTCAAACGTTTCCACGTCTCGCCGCCGTCTTGCGATGCGTAGATCGCGCTGCCCTCGCCTTCGATCGGCGTGAAGTAGCTGAGCCATGGCCAGTTGCGCGCGGTCCACGCCGATGCGAACACGATGTTGGGGCGAACAGGATCGGCGGCGAGATCGGCGACTCCGGTCTGGTTGTCGATGAAGAGCGTTTTCTTCCAGGTCGCGCCGCCGTCTGTTGTGCGGAAGACGCCGCGGTCGGGACTCGGGCCGAAGATATGACCGAGCGCGCCGACCAGAACGGTTTTTTCGTCACGGGGATCGATCAGGATCGCGCCGATGTGCCGCGTCGCTTTGAGCCCGGCATTCTGCCAGCGCTCGCCGCCGTCGCTGGTTTTGTACACGCCGTTGCCGGACGCGATGTCGTAGCGCGGTTCGGGATGGCCAGCGCCTGCATAGAGGACTTTCGGATTCGAAGGCGCGATCGCGATGGCGCCGATCGCGGCGTCAGTGATGCCCTCGGACGTCGGCTGCCACGTCGCGCCGGAATTCGTGGTTTTCCAGACGCCGCCGCCGGCTGCACTGAAATAAAACGTACCGGGCTGGTCCGGAATGCCGACGGCCATCGTGCCCCAGCCGCCGCGGAATGGACCGACGAGACGCCATTGGAGGCCGTTGAGTTGATCGTCGGCCACACCGGTCGAAGCGGCCGGCGACGGGATTGTCGCGAAGAAGACGATGGCGACGGCGAATGCCGACACGAAGCGGCGGGCGGAACGCAAAGACATCGGGGATCCTTTTCGGGCGCGGCGCAAGGGCGCAACGATACTCCGTAGGACGGATGCGGCGTACATCCCGGAAGTGATGGTTGCGATTTGCGTCGCGTGCCGTTCGGGTTCACGGCGAGAGAGGCTGCGACGAGGCGGCTCTTTGTGTGTGATGCCGCCCTACTCGTAGCGCAACGCGACATTCGGCTGGACGCGCGAGGCGCGACGCGCGGGCAGCCAGCAGGCGAGCAATGCGGTGCCCGCAATCAGCACCACGACGATCGCGAGCGTCAGCGGATCGAAGACTTCGACGCCAACGAGTTGCGCGCGGACCGCGAGCCCGATCGCGATGGCGCCGACCACGCCGAGGCCAAGTCCGATCGCCGTCAAGCGGCCACCGTCGCCGAGCACGAGGCGCAGGATGTCGCGGCGTTGCGCGCCGAGCGAAAGGCGCACGCCGATCTCGCCGGTACGCAACGCAACCGCGAACGCGAGCACGCCGTAGATGCCGACCGCGGACAGCGAGAGCGCGACCACGGCAAACAGAATCAGGAGCAGCATCGGCGTGCGCCGATCGTCCAGAGAAATCTGGATGCGCTCGCTCATCGTCAGGATATCGAACACCGGCTGTTCGGCGTCGACGCGCCCGAGCGCCGCGCGCAACGGTGCGACGAGCGTCGACGGCGCGAGCTGCGTGCGCAATGCGAGCGTGGCGTACGCCTCGGGATACTGCTTGTAATAAACGTAGACCGTTTCCTTGGTCGGCAGCTCCGAAAGGTGATCGCGCTTGACGGTGCCGACGACGCCGACGATGGTCAGCCACTTCGTCTTGGCGGAATCCGTGACGTCGTAGTCGACCGCGATGCGTTTTCCGATCGCGCTCTGTCCCGGAAAATATTTGCGCACGAGGATTTCGTCGACGATCGCGACGCGCTGCGCAGCCGAGGTATCGCTGGGCGCGAACGAACGGCCTTGCATCACCGGAATCTGCATCGTCTTGAAGAAATCCTCATCGATCATCTGGCTGTAGCCGTGCGGAAACGTGCCCGACTTCGCATCGATGCCTTCGATCTGATAGTTGCCGGAGCCGTCGTTGCCACTGAACGGCATGTTGTTGACGAGTCCTGCCGAGGTTACGCCGGGCAGCGAACGCACTTCGCCAAGGAGGCGCTCGTAGAATTGTGCCTGGCCGGCGCCGTCGCGATAGCGCTGCTCCGGAAGATCGATCGTCGCGCTGAGAACGTTCTCGCTGGAAAACCCGGGACTCTGTTCCTGCACGTGCACGAAACTGCGGATCAGGAGGCCCGCGACGCCGAGCAGCGCGACGGCCGTCGCCGTTTGCACGACGACCAGCGCGTTGCGCAACGCGCGCGCGGCCGGGCCGGGCGCGTTGCCGCGTCCGCCTTCCTTGAGCGCAACGGCGGATCGGCCGTGCGTCAATGCAAGCGCAGGCACGCTACCGAAGATGAGGCCTGTGACGACGGCGAGGCCAAGCGAAAACAGAAGGACCGAATTGTCGATCGTGATCGGGAACGTGTCGGCCGGGCCGCCGAGGCCGAGTTTGCGAATCAACGCGACGCCGACGTAGGCGAGTGCAAGTCCGATCACTCCGCCTGCCAGCGACAGCAAGAGGTTTTCGACGAGAAGCTGCCGCGCGATACGCAGCCGGCCGGCGCCGAGCGCGGAACGCACGGACATTTCCTTCTGGCGCGTCGAGAGCCGCGTGAGCACGAGATTGGCGACATTCGCACACGCGATCAGCAGCACGCACGCAACCAGCGCCTGCAGCAGCCACAACGTCGGACGCAGATCGCCGACGTACGCATCGCGCAGCCCGCGCGCGCGTCCGGAAAAACCGGAAGATTCGACGAAACGTTTCCAGCCTTCGCCGCGCGGTCCACCCAATGCGCGCTCGACGTTGCGATGGATGATCGTGTCCATCTGCGCATCGACCTGCGCGAGGGTCGCATCGGGTTTGAGCCGGCCGACCATTCCCGAGAACTCGTGTCCGCGCTCATCGTCGCTGCGCTGCTTGTCGGTGAAGACGAACGGCGTCCAGAGCTCGGCGTGACGGTCCGGAAACGCAAATCCGTCGGGCATCACGCCGACGATGCGGTACTTGTCGCCGTTGAGCCGCACGTCGCGGCCTACGATGTTGGGGTCGGCTGCGAATTGATTGGTCCACAGCGTGGAACTCAGCACCGCAACGTGCTCATTGCCGGCGCTGGCATCCGTATCCGCAAGCACGCGTCCGCGTGCCGCGGTCACTCCGAGCGTGGAAAAAAGACTCGGCGTGGTGACGACGCCGGTAAGTCGCTGCGGCGTCGTGCCTTGCTCGGCGAGATTGAAGCTGCGCTGCGTGAACAGCGCGGCGTCTTCGAGCGCCGCGGCCTGGGCGCGGCGATCCAGATAGTCGGGAACCGAAACGCCGGCAATCGGAAGACCATTCCCCGGATAGGAATTGTAGATATCGACAAGACGCTCGCTGTCGCGATACGGCAACGGCTTCAGCAGCAGCGTGTTGATCACGCTGAATACGGCGGCATTGGCGCCGATGCCGAGCGCAAGCGTGAGTATCGCGGCGACGAAGAAGCCCGGTCGAGCCAGCAGCGAGCGCACGCCGTAGCGCACGTCCGATATCAGATGCTGAAGCATTGCAGCTCCCTCGGGGTCACGGCAGCGTCGCAAGGGATGGACGCACTGCCTCGTCTTCGCTTTCGGGCTACCAAGATGTCTTTTGATGGTTCTGGAGCACGAGCCGTGCCAGTCGAGTCGCCCACGCGCGCAGCGGAATCCCGCGGCTCGCGCGCAGAGGCATTTCATGTCCGTCCGCGAGGCGTCCGCTTTCGAACGGTGATTGAACGGTTCCGGTCACTTGATCTGATGAGTGCGCCGCGCCTCGGCGCGTACAGAAGTTGCACAAGTTGCCTCACTCAGGGCGCCTGTTATCCTGCCAACATCGGGGCGGAGGTTTGGCATGTCTGCACTGCCGGCTAGATACGCGGTTCGCGTTTGGTTCGCATGTGCGTTCGTCGTGGTCTACAGACCAGCGGAGCCACAAGCAGTTCTCGACGATGTGAGTGAGTTGGCTGGCGGCTTTGAGTACATGTGTGCGGTTCTGACTTCTGGAGCGATCGATTGTTGGGGCGCCAATGAGAGCGGCCAGCTGGGAGACGGTTCGACCACGGATCGCTCGATACCGGTCCATGTCGCCGTGCAGGGAAGCACTACGTCCGCAACTGCAGGCGTTCACCACACCTGCGCGGTCGTTGACGCCGGATTGAAATGCTGGGGAGCAAATTACTACGGACAGCTGGGTGACGGGACACAGAATCAACACTTGACACCCATTGATGTTCCGGGGCTCTCCAGCGGAGTGAGTCAAGCCGCTGTCGGTTCTGCACACACATGCGTTCTTGTCGATGGCGGCGTTGAGTGCTGGGGCGCGAACCAGCATGGTCAGGTCGGAAGCGGAACTGTCAGTGATTTCATCGCGACGCCTACGCCTGTCTTTGGCTTGGGCAGCGGCGTCACCGGCATCGCGGCGGGACCGGACTTTAGCTGTGCGATTG
>DASYJJ010000486.1:0-2662 GCA_035996605.1 Rhodanobacteraceae bacterium | reverse complement strand
GGCCCGTGAATCGTGCCGATTCGATCAGCACGTTGCGCTCGACGCCGATCTGCGCATTTTCGACGCCCATGCGTTCGCACTCCGAAAGCGACACGCAGAAATCGATCTTGCCTTCGATGAGCATGTCGTGCAGCTCGTGCGCTTCGGCCTTGATCGTCTGGCATGTCAGGCGTGGATTCGCACGCAACAGCACGCCGAGCGCAGGCACGACGACCGAGCGCAGCGATGATGAGAACGCCGCGATGCGAAAGAAGCCGGCGATGCTGCCGGCCGCATGCTTGTCGCCGACCAGGCTGTCGAGCACTTCCCGTTCCTGATGCTCGATGCTGGATCCGTAGCGCTGCAGGATGCGGCCGGATTCGGTGAGTTCCAGGCCGCCGCGAAGACGCAGGAACAAAACCTGGCCGAGGATTTCCTCGAGATTCTGGATGCGCTTGGTCAGCGCCGGCTGCGTGATGTGCAGCAGCTCGGCCGCGCGCGAAAAATTGAGCTCCCGCGCGAGCACCATGAACGATTCGATTTGTGCGGATGGCAGACGTGTCGTCATGCCTGCGCCTCCCCAAGGCGGCTGCCACTATAACCTGAAGTTATGGCCCGATCACCGCCGCATATCACCATAACGAGCATGAATCGCCGCGTGAGGAGCTTTCATTGGACCGACGGCTGCCCAAGCGGCATCGTTGATACCGGGAGTTGGGGAGCCAGAACCATGCTGTCGAGTTCGAAAAATCGTGATCCGACGCGGATCGGAAAGTCGCCCGCCGAGCCATCGCCGGCACGCGATGGGATGGACTTGGCGCGCCGAGGCCACTATCTCACGTTGCTGCGGCGCTGGGCACAGGAGCGCTTGCCGACCGGCACGCGTGCCGCGGCGGACGCCGCGGAATGGATTCGGGACGCGCTGAGCCGAAGTGGCAATACAGAGCGCGAAGCCGAACGCGAAGGTCGGAGTCCTCTCGTAAAACTGCGCACCCTTTTGCTGGCCGGGCGCCCGCAACCGCTGCGGGCACGGCTTGCGGAGCGCGCGATTCCTTCTTCACGCGTCGAGCAGCTCATCGGCTGCGACCAACTCGATGCTTGGGAAAACGCGCTCGCGACGTTGCCGCGCCGCCAGCGCGAGCTGGTGATCCTGCGCGTCGAGTTTGGTCTCGATTTCGAGGCCATCGCTGCCGAGATGCATCTTGCGCTGCCGTTCGCGCGGGCCGAAACGGTCAATGCGCTCGCCGCATTGATCGACGCGCTCGGCGGCACGCCGCGCGGCCGCGCGGCCTGAAAACGCGACGCGACCCATTTCCAGAGATTCATGCAACCACCGGACGGTTCGTGCGAGTCCGCCCATCGAAGCGCAACGATCACACAGGAGAGCGCAATCATGTCGATTCAAATTTTTTCAGCCACGCACGCCGCGAAACGCGCACGCCGCAACATTCTGCGCGGGTCCGCATTTTCGTTTGCGTTCGTGTGCGTCGCCGCGATCGCCGCCGATCAAGGCAGTGGGTCCATCGTGCTCAGCAAGAAGACTGCGGCGATCCAGCACGCTGCGCTGGTGCGCGGCCCGAATGAGATGGATCCTTCGCACAGCATCTTGCGCCTTTATCTCAGCACGACCGACATGAGCGACAAGATCAAAGCGTGCAAGACATTGTCCTGCGCCGATCAGTCGCTCGCCGACGGCGCCACTGTCGATTTCGGCGACGCGCGGCATCTTGCTTACTGGGTCCGCGTGAACGGCGGGCTCGCGCAGTATTCGGGCGGCACCGACGCGTCGGCGTTTGCGTTGACGACCAATACGCCTGATCACCTCGCCGGCAAGTTGCACATCGACGATACCGCGATGGGCGGCGCGAAGATCGAGGCGAATTTCGACCTGACGCTGATCAACACGTTCAAGACAGTGCGCTAGTTCGTGCGTTCGCTGGTTGCCACGCGATCGCGGCGCGGCAAAGGCGGTTGAGAAGTTCAGCGCGGCGCGCGATAGCCGCCGCGCACACCGCGCGGCGACATGACCAATTGCCAGAGCTGGTCGCGTCGCGCGCGGAACACCGCCGCCGACGCTGACAGATAAAACCGCCACATCCGGCGGAAGCGCTCGCCATAACGTGCTTGCAGCGTCGACCATCCGCGTTCGAAATTCGCGCGCCACGCCATCAGCGTGCGGTCGTAGTCGGCGCCGAAGTTGTGCCAGTCCTCGGTGACGAACACATCTTCGCTCGCGTTCGCGATCTGCTCGGCCGATGGCACCATCGAATTCGGGAAAATGTATTTCGCGATCCATGGATCGGTGTGGTTCGACGACACGTTCGAGCCGATCGTGTGCAGGACGAAAAGTCCGTCCTCGGCGGTGCAGCGCAGCGCGACGTCGAAATAGGCCTCGTAGTTCTTCACGCCGACGTGTTCGAACATGCCGATCGAGAACACGCGATCGAATCGCTCGTCGAGCGTGCGATAGTCGCAAAGGCGGATCTCGATCGGCAAGCCGCGGCTGATCGCGCGCGCGTAGTCGGCTTGCTCCTGCGAAACGGTCACGCCGACGCCCGAAACGCCGTAGCGTTCCGCCGCGAGTTTCAGTGCTTCGCCCCAGCCGCAACCGATATCGAGCACGCGCATGCCGGGCTTGAGGCCGAGCTTGCGGAAGATCAGATGGAGCTTCGCCTCCTGCGCG
>DASYJJ010000485.1:0-6058 GCA_035996605.1 Rhodanobacteraceae bacterium | reverse complement strand
GCCGTGCGCACCTGCCGGCTCGCGCGCGAATTGCTCGACGGGCACCAGCTGGTCAAGCTCGAAGTGCTCGGCGATGAGAGGACGCTTTTTCCGGACGTCGTCGAAACACTCAAGGCCGCCGAAACCCTGGTGCGCGATGGATTCGAGGTGATGGTGTATACCTCGGACGATCCGATCCTGGCGCGCCGTCTCGAGCAGATCGGTTGCGTCGCCGTGATGCCGCTTGCCGCGCCGATCGGTTCGGGACTCGGCATACAGAACCGCTGGAATCTCATCGAGATCGTCGAGAACGCGAAGGTTCCCGTGCTGGTCGATGCGGGCGTCGGCACCGCGTCCGACGCGGCCATCGCGATGGAGCTCGGTTGCGATGGCGTGCTGATGAATACCGCAATCGCCGGCGCGAAAGATCCCGTGCTGATGGCGCATGCGATGAGGCTCGCGGTCGAAGCGGGCCGCGCCGCATTCCGGGCCGGTCGCATTCCGCGCAAGGTCTATGCGTCGGCGTCGAGTCCGCTCGACGGCAGGATCGCGTGAATGCTTCATGTCTTCGTTTCCATGAAGCGAACGCTCGGGCTCGGCAGAGCAGCGTTCGATGATCGACGATGCGAACGCGGGCGAGTTGGCGCCGTCGCGCAGGATCCGCAGCTTCGTGCTGCGTCAGGGCCGCATCACGACGGCGCAACAGCGCGCGTTCGATGAGCACTGGCAGCGCTACGGTCTCGATTTCACCGACGCGCCGCGCGATTTCGTGGCAGCGTTCGGACGCGATGCGCCGCGCGTACTGGAGATCGGCTTCGGCAATGGCGAGCAACTCCTGCACGCAACGTTAGCGGAGCCGGCGCGCGACTTCATCGGCATCGAGGTGCATCGTCCGGGCGTCGGCCGTCTTCTGAACGCGCTCGCACAGGCGGACGTCGTCAACGCGCGCATCTATCACCACGACGCGGTCGAGGTGCTCGAACGCGAAATCGCAGCCGAATCGCTGGATGAGATCCGCATTTATTTCCCCGATCCCTGGCCCAAGAAACGCCACCACAAGCGTCGGCTGATCCAACCGGATTTCGTGGCGCTTCTCGCCTCTCGCACGACCCTCGGCGGACGCTTGCATTTGGCGACCGACTGGGCGGACTATGCCGAGCATATGCAGAGCGTGCTCGACAACGCATCGGGCTGGCGCCGCCAGCCGCAACATGAGGCGTCTGCCTCGCGGCCGGCCTGGCGCATCGATACGCACTTCGAACGCCGCGGCGTGCGGCTCGGTCACGGCGTCTGGGATCTCGTCTATGAACGGGCCTGACCCGAACGGATCCGAGCGATGAGCGCCGACGGCCGATAACAAGAATCCGCCCCGATGGAAGCCGGCCTGACACTCACCTCCAGCATGGCGCTCGTGTTCGGGCTGCTGGCCTTCACCGTGGTCATGCTGGTGCTCGAATGGATTCGCGGCGATCTTCTCGCCCTGCTCGTCATCGTCGTCATCGGTATTACGCGGCTGATCCCGGTCGAGCAACTCTTCGAAGGTTTTGCCGGCAACGCGGTGATCTCGCTGATCGCGGTGATGATCATGGGCGCCGGCCTCGATCGCACCGGCATGCTGAGCAAAGCCGCATCGGTGATCCTGCGTCTCGCAGGCGGCATCGAGGAGCGCGTGTCGCTCCTTTTGAATGCAATGGTCGGCAGTCTTTCCGGTGTGATCCAGAGCCAGGCCCTCGCGACGCTGTTCGTGCCCGTGGTCAGCCGCGTCAGTGCCCGCACCGGCCTGCCGCTGAAGCAGCTGCTGTTGCCGATGGCGTGCATGATTCTTTGCGGTACCAACATCACGATGATCTCGAACTCGCCGCTGATCCTGCTCAACGATCTGATCGCGAGCGCAAACCGCAACCTTCCGCCCGGCGCGCAGACAATTCGTCCGTTCACGCTGTTCTCGATTGCGCCGATCGGCATTCCGCTGCTGCTCGTCGGCCTCGCCTATTTCGCGGCATTCACCAAGAAGCTCCTGCCGACCGAAGAGGATCGACAGAAAGTCACGCCGGGCCGCACCGAAACGTACTTCGCCGAAACCTACGGCATCGATGGCGAAGTCATCGAGCTCACCGTCACCGCCGAGAGTCCGCTGGTCGGTATGAGCGTCGGTGAAGCGGAACAACTTCGCGGCGCGCCGCTGATCCTTGCGCTGAAAAACGGCAACGAGGCGCGTCTGGCACCGCCGGTCGATCAGATGATCTGGGTCGGCAGCGTGCTCGGCGTTCTCGGCAAGCGCGAAGACGTCAACGAATTCGCGAATACGCAGCTCTGCAACGTGCAACCGCGCCTGCGCAATTTCGCCGACATGTTCAATCCTTCGCGCGCGGGCATTTCCGAGGTGGTGATTCCGCCGAACTCGAAATGGCTCAAGCACGATGTCGGCGAATTGCGCCTGCGCAAAACCTACGGCATTTCGGTTCTCGCGGTGAATCGCGGCGAGCAGGTTTTTCGCGAAGACGTGCGCAAGGTCGCACTGCACCAGGGCGACACGCTCGTGCTGCACAGTTTCTGGCGCGATCTCGCGCGCGCGTCGGAGTCGCATGATTTCGTCGTCGTCACCGACTATCCCAAAGACGAGCAGCGTCCCGCGAAAATCTGGTGGGCAGCGGCGTTCTTCGGGCTTGCGATGGGACTCGGGCTTTTCACCGACATCAAGCTCTCGATCGCGATGCT
Organism: Rhodanobacteraceae bacterium; assembly: GCA_035996605.1. Classification (GTDB taxonomy): domain Bacteria; phylum Pseudomonadota; class Gammaproteobacteria; order Xanthomonadales; family Rhodanobacteraceae; genus Dokdonella_A. The sequence goes on along the minus strand of DASYJJ010000485.1, from coordinate 3,361 downwards.
GGTCGGCGCTGTCGGCATGCTGCTGTCCGGCGTTCTCAACATGGACGAGGCTTACGGCGCGATCAACTGGAAGACGATCTTCACGCTGGCCTGCCTGATCCCACTCGGCACGTCGATGGATTCGACCGGCGCCGCAGCGTGGATCGCGCAGGAAGTGCTGCGTTATCTCGGCGAATGGCCGCAATGGGGATTGCAGGCGGTCATCGCGATCCTCGCGCTCTTGTTCTCGCAGGTCGTTTCCAATGTCGGCGCGACGGTGATGATGGTGCCGATGGCGATCAACGTCGCGCTTGCATCCGGCGGCAATCCTGCGGTCTACGCACTTCTCGTTGCGATCTCGACATCCAACACGTTCGTCATCGCGAGCGCGAATCCGGTGATCACGATCATCGCCGGACCGGGCGGCTATCGTTCGCGCGATTTCCTGCGTGTTGGCCTGCCATTGACGGTGCTGATGCTGGTCACGACGTTGATCGCGCTCAATATCGTGTTTCGGCGCGGATAAAGTCGCCGACAAAAGCTGGCTAGCGCGATAGACGCACTTCGCCGTCGACTTGCTCGATCGGAAATGGAGCGAGGCCGTTGCGGCACGGTCCGCCGAGGCACGCTCCGGATTCGACCGCGAACGTCGCGCCGTGCACCGCACATGTCAGGCGGCCGTCGCGAACCAGGAATCGCCCCGATGCGTAGTCGAGATTGCGACCCGTGTGCGGGCATTCGTTGTGATACGCGAACACGCGATCGCCGCGGCGCAGCAGGATCAGATCGAAACCGCCGGTCGCCGAAGGCACGTGGACGCCGATCGCATCGCCGTCCGAGATGTCGTCCACGCGGCACAGCAGGCCGGGATTGTTCATCGAATGACGGTCGGGGTTGCTTTCGGCACTTGTAGGGTGCGGGTGCGGTCCCAAGATGGGCATCGTGCACCGCATTTTTCGCGGGGCATTCTGGCATAGGGAGACGCTGTCGATGTTTCGCTGGAGCTTTCGTTCTCGCGCACGCCATCCGCTCGGCCGCCTTCTGGCGACCGTGGCCGGCGCAGTCGCGCTGCTCATCCTGCTCGTGTTTGGGCTGTTTGCCGCAGCCGCGCTCATTGTCGGCGGTGCCGTGTTCCTGCTGGTCAAGGGATTGCGCGCTTCGCAGAACGCGCCGCAAACGAACCCGGCGCCAGCGCCCGCGCCGGACAACGTCATCGAAGGCGAATTCACCGTGACGCGCGACGTGCATGCGCGCCACCAGGCAGCGCGCTGACGCAGACACATTTGCGATCCGCCACAGCCGGCGCGCGCGGCAGAAGTTGATGGAAGCACTGCGATTGGAAACATATCGCCGAATGGCCCCCCGGTATCCGCTGTGGATGGGCCTGGCCTGGTACCAAAGCAGGCGCCTATCCTGCACGATCGCCGGATTCCCTGATTCGGCCCTTCACTCGGACCCGTGATGAACGACTCGACCTGCAGCGACGCGGTCGCAGCACCGCCCGCGCCGGCGCTGTTCAGCCCGCGTGTTCTCATTCCGGCCGCGCTGATCGCGCTGTACCTGGTCTGGGGCTCCACATATCTCGCGATCCGCATCGCGCTCGCGAGCTATCCGCCGTTCCTGATGGCGGGTACGCGCTTCATCTGCGCGGGCGCCGCGTTCTACGCGTTCCTGCGCTGGCGCGGAATGGCCGCGCCGACGATGCGGCAATGGATCAATTCGGCGATCACGGGCACGCTGCTGCTCGGTGTCGGCAACGGGCTCGTCTGTTACGCAGAACAAACCGTCGCCTCCGGACTTGCAGCCGTCGCGGTCGCCGCGATGCCGCTGTTCGCTGCCGTGTTTGGCGGTCTATACGGTCATTGGCCGCGACGCATGGAATGGCTTGGTCTCGCCATCGGCTTCGCCGGCGTCGTGCTGCTCAATCTCAGCGGCAGCATGACCGGCGCACCGCTCGGCGCGATCGCGTTGATGGTCGGCGCGATGTCATGGGCGTTCGGCTCGGTCTGGAGCCGTCGCCGCGACATGCCGCCCGCCTCGATGAACACCGCCGCGCAGATGCTCACCGGCGGCACCGTGCTGTTCGTCGGCGCGCTTGCTTTCGGCGAGCGTTTTCCGGTCGATCCCACGGCGGCGTCGACGCTGGCGCTCGTGTATCTGGCGGCGATGGGCTCCCTCGTCGGGTTCACCGCGTATCTCTATCTCCTCAACACCGTCCGGCCCGCGCTGGCGACGAGTTATGCGTACGTGAACCCACCGGTTGCGGTCATTGTCGGTGCGCTCTTCGGCGGCGAAGCGGTCCATGCGTTCGATATCGTCGCGATGGCGGTGATTCTCGCGGGCGTTGGGTTGATTGCGATGGCGCGGGAGAAGGGCGCGTAACGCGCGTGGTGCGCGTGGCGCGGGATGCATCGTGCTTCGTCGTGCCGGCGAAAGCCGGGATCCATTGTCTTTGGCTTCGCCTTTTGGTCTGTGGCGTTTCAAAGAACAGACGAAAGAAACCAAACCAAGAACGCACCCAACAACTACAACAACAAGAAATCAAAGCTCCCGCAATGCCGTAGTCACCGGCAACCGCGCCGCCCGCAACGCAGGAAACAATCCCCCGACGAAACCAATCGCGAGCGCCCACTTGAGCCCGCTCCAGACCAGCGCCGGCGATACCTTGAACGCGAAAACGACCTGGCTGAAATTCCGGCCAAGCGTCGAAACCGTGTAGTTGTTGAAAAGAATCCATGCGATCGCGGCACCAAGCACGCCGCCGATCAGCGCGAGCAGCATCGTCTCGAGCAGTACCGAAACGACGACGGGAAGTCCGCGAAAACCAATGGCGCGCATCGTCGCGATCTCGCGCGCGCGCGTCGCAACCGCCGCGTACATCGTGTTGAGTGCGCCGAAAATCGCGCCGATGCCCATGATCACGGCGATCGTCGTGCCGAGGATCTTGATCAGCCGCGTGAGTCCTTCGGATTGCTCGCTGTAGTACGCGCGCGTCGTCTTGACGTCCACCTTGAGGCGCGGATCGCTGGCGAGCGATGCCTTGTACGTGTCGAACGCTTCGGCGCCGGTCAGGCGCACGACGACGGACGTGCGACTGCTTCCGCGTCGATACGTCGAAGCGACGACATCGGCGTCGCCCCAAAGCTCGGAGTTGTGCGCATCGCCGGAATCGAACGCGCCGACAATGGTCCAATCCTGGTTGTTGAGATTGAGCTTGGCACCGATGTCGGCACCGGCGAACTGCTCGCGCGCGCCCTTGCCGACGATGAGCTCGCGAAGGCCCGGGCCAAACTTGTGGCCTCCCACGATCTTGACGTCCGGCAGCAGTTTCCAGACCTCGTCGCCTACGCCGCGGATCTCGACGTTCGCATCGAGGCCGCTC
>DASYJJ010000484.1:0-13562 GCA_035996605.1 Rhodanobacteraceae bacterium | reverse complement strand
CGCTGCACTGAAAGCCGACTAGATCCAGCGATTCAAGCGGATGCGCCTGTCCGATGCTGATCGTGCCGCCGCGGCGGAGCCGGACCTCGTCGCGATGCACGAACGTTTCTTCTTCGTCGGCGATGCGCAGCCAGGTGCCGTTCGTCGAGCGATCGGACAACATGAAATATCCGCGCTTCCATTCGATCTGTGCGTGATTGCGCGAGACCCATTCGGTCTCGATGATCAGGCTGTTGCTGGCATCGCGCCCGATCGTGAACGGCGGCGACAACTCGTCGATCTCGAACGCCTGGCTCTTGAAACGCAGCGTCAGCGTCGATCGCTGCGGCTCATCGACCGGAATCTGTACCACGCGCTGCACCGTTGTGACGTGGGCGAGATCTTCCTGCCAGAGCACGTCGACGATCTCGATGGGCTTGAGCTTTCCAAGCACGCGCGCGGTACCGAGCGGGCGCACGCGAAGACCGGTCGTGTTCGTCACGCCACGCACGGTGCTTGCTGTGGTGACGATCTGGTCGCGTTTGGCAAGGGTCTTGTCGGCCATGCGCGCAGCCGTGTTGACTGCATCGCCGAACACGTCGTTGGCATCGATCAGCGCATCGCCGTGATGCAGGCCGATACGGATGCCGAGATTGTCGCGCACGAAATCGGGATCGGTCTTGACCCGACGCTGCATGTCCGTCGCTGCGAGCAGGCCATGCAGCGGGCCCGGAAACGTGCACATGATTTCGTCGCCGATGGTCTTGACGACGCGCCCGCCATGCCGCGCCGCGACCTCTGCCAGCGCGACCAGCACGCCGCCGACGATACGCATCGCCGCTTCGTCGCCCCGAGCCTCGAAAAGCTTCGTGCTGCCGGACACATCGGCGAAGAGGATCGTGAGTGCGCGGCGCTCGGTCATGGAGCGCCCGATGATAGGTGAATCGGCCGGATGCGTGTAGCGGCGCCCTCGCCTCTCGTGTTTTGCGGGAGGAGCCGGCCGAAGGCCGGGTGAGGGACGTTCGGAGTGGCACAACCGGCGATGCAGGTGCGACTGGACCGAACCAAGCTTGCCCTCAGCCCGACCCGCTCCCGCAAGCGGGAGCGGGGGAAGATGAGCGAGAGGGGGACGTTTGGTGTCAGGCGAGCTCGGCAGCGGCCGCGATAATGTCGTCGTCGCCGGGCAGCACCAGCAGCGCGGCACCCGCCAGTGGTGTGTACGTGTCGACGCCGACCACGCGCCGCAACGGTTTTGCGCTCTGCCCGGCCTCGGTGATCGCCGTGATCACGCCCTCGCCAACGCCGGCGCTGTGGCGACCCTCGTCCACGACAAGGATCCGCTTGGCGCTTTTTGCATGCGCCGCGATCAGCGTCTCGTTCAGCGGCACCAGCCAGCGCAGATCGACGACGCGCGCCCTCCAGCCGTGCTTCTTCTCGATCGCTCGCGCCGCACGCAGGCTCATCGGCACGCCGTTGCCGTATGTAAAGATCACGAGATCGCTGGCGTCGTCGGAGTAAACGCGCGCTTCGCCGAGTGTCAGCACCTGATCCGGCGCGGGGTAAGCCGTGAGCCAGCCGCCATCGCCGGGTTCGTGAAGATCTTTCGTCATGTACAGCGCGATCGGCTCGAGGAAGATCGTGACGCGGCCATCCACTTTCGCCAACGCGGCGAGCGTGCGCAGCATCATCGCGGCGTCGTCACCGCGGCTTGCGCAGCCGACCACGATGCCCGGAATGTCGCGCAACGCGGCGATCGAGTTGTCGTTGTGGAAGTGTCCGCCGAAACCGCGCTGATAGCCGAGACCCGCGATGCGGACCACCATCGGATTGCGATACTGGTCGTTCGAGAAGAACTGCAGCGATGCTGCTTCGCCGCGTATCTGGTCGCAGGCGTTGTGGTAGTACGCAAGGTACTGAATCTCGGGCACCGGCAGCATGCCCATGTTCGCAAAGCCTTGCGCGAGTCCGAGAATGATCGTCTCGTCGAGCAGCGTGTTGAACACGCGCGCGCTCTTGAACGCCTTGTGCAAACCCTTGGTGATTGTGTAGACGCCGCCCTTTTGCGCGACATCCTCGCCGAACAGCAATGCTTCAGGATATTTGCAGAAGAGATCGTGCAGCGCGTTGTTGATCTGGATCGCGAGGTGCCGCGGCGGAAGATTTTCCGGCAATTTCTCCTTGCTGCCGAACACGGCGATGCGTTTTTCCGAATAGTCCGCACGTCGTGCCTCGGCTTTGACCTTGTCCGGCGTGTAGGGCGCGAGCGGTGCGACGACATCGGCAAGGCGCGTCAGCTTCGGCCGGCGATCCGCTTCTTCGGCGGCCGCGAAACACTTCTTGCGTATCGCTTCGTATTTGGCGAGAAGAGAATCTTTCGTTTCAAGTCCAGATTCGAGCGCGATCGCCGCCGATCGCAGCAGCGGATCGGTGGCCTCGACCGCGACGAGCTCCTCGACGCTGCGCCACTCGATCTCGAAATCCGTTCCCGCGTGGCCCATGATCCGCGTCGTGCGCAGATGCAGAAACGTCGGCCGGCGTGTCGTGCGGCAGGAATAGACAGCGCGTGCAACCTCTTCATAGCCGTCCGCGAGATCAAGCCCGTCGGCGAAGAAATAGTCGAGCCCGTCGCGGTGGCCGAACGAATTCCCGATCCAACCGCCGGGTGTCTTCACCGAAATACCGATACCGTTGTCCTCGCAAACGAACAACACCGGCGCCGGCAGCTTTTGATACGCGGTCCATTGTGCGGCGTTGAATGCAGTCTGCGCGCTCGCGTGATTTGAGGATGCATCGCCAAACGAGCAGATTGCGATCGAATCGTCCGGAATCGGCAGCGCGTGCGCGATGCGTCTTGCCTGCTCGATAGCGACCGCGGTGCCGAATGCCTTCGGCAAGTGCGAGGCGATCGTCGAAGTCTGCGGCAACACCCAGAGCGGCTTCGAGCCCCAGACCTTGTGACGACCACCGGACGCCGGATCGTCTTTGCTCGCGGCAAAGCTCAAGGCAGAATCCATGATGGGATCCATGCCCGGCAGTTTGCGGAAACGCTCGGCCATGAATGCACCGGAGCGATAGTGCAGGAATGCGGGATCGGTATGCCGCGTCAGGCGCGCGACCATCGCGTTGCCTTCGTGTCCGCTCGATCCGATCGTGTAGAACACCTTGTTCTTGACGCGCAGCACGCGTGCCATCAGGTCGAGATGACGCGAGATCAGTTGCGATTCGAACAGCTCACCGAAATCGCGGGCGGTGCAAAGACTTCCCGCCACTACGGGTTCATCCGCACGCGGCGCACGGTGCGGCGCGCCTGTCCACGCCTGCACGAATTCCAGGAAATTCTGATCGCAAACCTCGGCGCGATTGACGTTCTTGTGGCGCGCGGGAATCGGATTCGGTATGGCGTTCATGACATGCGTCGTCTGCGAATTTGATTGGAATCCTGTGCGGTGCGCGGGCGCCTACATCTGCGTGATTCGCCACACACCATCGTTGCCCATCCCGAACTCGATCGGGAAACCGTGCGACGCGCCGTTCTCGTTACGCACGAGCAGGCCCATCGCCGTCCGCGGCATGATGAGGCCATCCTCGAGCGTTCCCAGCTGTTTTGTCACGTCGGCGTCGCTCGCGGCGATGGCGCGGAACAAGTGTTCGTACTCTGACCGCCGATCGGAGGCAAATACGCGCAGTGCCGCTGCGACGTCCTTTTTTCCCAGCGCAGCTCGCATCGACTCGTAAAGGAAGATCAGCGTCTGCCGGATATACGCACGGTCGCCGCAGAACACGTATTGCTCCAGCGTTCGCTGCTCCACCTTCGCCGGATCGCCGATATCGGCGAGAGTGACGGCAGCGCGGGCCGCGTACAGCCCGGAAGAATCGTAGCGGTATGTGGGATGCTGCGATACGTCCTTGATGTTCGCATCCGGAACGCCGTTCGCGTTGAAGTCGAAGCTCGCCTCGACCAGGCGCATCGACGCGGGAATCCCTTCGATGTGGAACGCCACTTCGGACGGAACGAGACCGCACACGTCGTCTGCTGCGAGACGAAGGTGCGGCGACGCGCTGTCGGACCGATTCACGGTGATCGTTCGCTGCTGCGTGCGGCCGTCGAGCGTAGTCAGCGCGATCGGAATGTCGTTGTGTCCCGGATGGATGATGGCTCGAGCGAGGAAGTGCCGACCATCCTGAGATATGGCGGGCATGCCTTCGACGGAAACACCCGTATCCGGCGGACCGGTGAACTCACCCACGATCTGCACCCAGTCGCCGGCTGCCGTCATCGCCGGCTCCGGTGTCAGGATGTTCAACGTCAGCGGCATGTCGGGCGACGAAAGCTCCGAAGCCGGCGCGTAGTGGCCTGGCGAAACGCGGATGGTCTCGGCCTTCTGCCCCGGTGGCGGCTGGTCGGCGAAATGCCAGTTGCCGTCCTTGTCCTTCCATTTGTAGACGCCCTGCGCCATGGCGATGCCGGCGACAAACGCGAGCAGCGGAATCCAGATGCTTCGGGTGGCGATCATCGGGACTGCCTGCCTCGCGATGGTGCGGTCGAATACGAATCCACGCCGTATATCAGACCGATCGCGCGATCAGCGCAACGTTTTCCGGCGCATACGCCAGCATCGGCACGAACCCCGGCTGCGCGCGCACGCGATCGAGCCACGCGCCGATCGCCGGATACGCGCCCAGATCGAAACCGCCGTCCTCGGCGCAGTGCGTATACGCAAACAACGCGATATCCGCGATGCCATAGCCGATCGAACTGAACCACGCATTCGTGCTGAGGTGCTTTTCCATGACAGCAAGCGCCTGGTTGCCGCGCGCGCGCAAGTTCGGCAGATCAGCGCGGCGCGGCGAATCCGACGGTGTCCATCCGCAGATGAAGCGCGCGACGGCGACATAGGGTTCGTGGCTGTATTGCTCGAAGAACATCCACGACAGCGTCTGTGCGCGCTGCCACGCGTCACCTGCAAAGTACGGCGTACCGTCGGCGAGCCACGTGAGGATTGCGTTCGACTCCACCATGATCCGACCGTCTTCGGTTTCGATCATCGGCACTCGGCCGTTCGGATTTTTTGCAAGGTATTCCGGCGTTCGCGTTGCACCGTGCGCGCTGTCGGTCTCGATCCAGCGATAAGACTGGTCGAGATGACCAAGCAGCATGCGCAGCTTGTGGCAGTTGCCGGACGGCGAATAGCCGTGGATCGTGATCATCGCGTCGTTCTCGCTTGACGTTGCGCGAACCATTCATCGCGCGTCTGGCCCCAGATTTCCGTTGGCGCGTCTTCGTACGGCGGCGGCAGTCGGCCGGGCCCGCGCTTGCGCGAACCCAGACGTTGCGCCAGCGCTTGCGACGCGCGGTTTTCCGGCGCAATGCAATGGATCATCTCGGACCAGTCGAGATTCTCAAACGCCCAGTCGATCGCCGCGACTGCGGCTTCGGTTGCGTAGCCGCGACCCCACACCGACGGGTGAAAAGACCAGCCGACTTCGTTGCCGGGCCAGCCTTCGGGCTTCCACGGTCCGACCTGACCGATCCAGCGCCCGCTCGATTTTTCGACCACGGCGAACATTGCGAAGCCCTGCATCGCCCACGCGCCCGGCATCTGCAGAAATTTGCGCCACGCAGCCGCGCGCACGAGCGCGCCGCCGATGTGGCGCGCGGCGTCTTCGTCGGCATGCATTTCGGCGTAGGCCTCGAAGTCGCCTGCGCGAGGCAGGCGCAGGATCAGGCGTTCGGTTTCGAGTTGAAGGTCGTTCGTATGCATCGCCACGCCATCTCTCGTTCGTCCTGCCGGCGAAAGCCGGGATCCATTTTGATCTTGCGTCAAAGCAAATGGCTTCCGGCTTTCGCCGGAACAACGGCTAAAACGCACTGATCCCCGTCACCTCGCGCCCGACCACCAGCTGATGCACGCTCTCGGTGCCTTCGTACGTGATCACCGATTCGAGATTCAGCGCATGCCGGATCGGGCAGTGCTCGGTCGTGATGCCGGCACCGCCGAGAATGTCGCGCGCCTCGCGTGCGATGTCGATCGCCATGCGCACATTGTTCCACTTCGCGAGCGACACCTGCGTCGGCTGCATCTTGCCGGCGTCCTTGAGACGGCCGAGCTGCAGCGAAAGAAGCTGCGCGAGCGTGATCCGGCGCGCCATGTCGGCGAGCTTGAGTTGCACCAGCTGCGTCGCGGCAACCGGGCGCTCGAACAGGATACGTTCCTTCGCGTACTGAGTCGCCTCGGTGAAGCACGCAATCGCGGCGCCGATCGGGCCCCAGGTGATGCCGTAGCGCGCCTGCGTGAGACACCCGAGCGGACCCTTCAAACCTTTGACGTTCGGCAAGCGGTTTGCATCCGGTACGCGAACGTTGTCAAAGTACAGCGCCGAAGTCACCGACGCGCGCAAGCTCATCTTCTTGTGGATTTCCTGCGCGGTGAATCCGGCGAAATCCTTCTCGACGATGAAACCCTGGATACCCTCGTCGGTCATCGCCCAGACGATTGCGATGTGCGCGAGGTTGCCGTTGGTGATCCACATCTTGGCGCCGTTGAGCACCCAGTCGCCACCATCCTTTTTCGCGTTCGTCTTCATGTTGGCGGGGTCGGAGCCGCCGTGCGGCTCGGTGAGGCCGAAGCAGCCGATGACTTTTCCGGCGGCCATGTCCGGCAGCCAGCGTTTGCGTTGCTCTTCGCTGCCGTACGCGTAGATCGGATACATGCACAGCGAGGACTGCACCGAAGCGAACGAACGGATGCCCGAATCGCCGCGCTCGAGTTCCTGGCAGATGAGCCCATAGCTGACCGCATTCATGCCCGCGCAACCGTACTCGATCGGCAGCGAGGATCCGAGCAGGCCGAGATCGGCCATCTCCGGAATCAGTTCCTTCGGGAAGACCGCCTTGTCGAAGCAGTCGCCGATGATCGGCAGCACGCGCTCATCGGTGAAGCGCGCGACGGTGTCCTGCACCATGCGCTCCTCGTCCGTGAGCAGCGAACGGACATCGTAAAGATCGGTCGGATTGAGGGGTGTCGCGGGCATGGCGATCGTCCGAAAAACGGGCAAAGTCGCGTATTGTAGCGAGCTACCCGCGCTGCAACCACGCTCCGAAGGGCCGCAATTGGGGCCACTCCGACCCGGGAACGCGCGGGCCACTCGCATTCTCATTGCCCTCTCGTGTCGTCCATGCGCGTTCCCGTCCTCGCCTACCATTCGAACAATGTCGCCGGCAACGACTACGCCGACAACGACCACGTGGCGCTGGCCGTCGATCTGGCGCACATCCACGCGCGCGGCCTGCGCATCGTTGCGCTGGCGCGACTCGTGGATGTTCTGCTGGGACAGGCGCCGCAATCCGAGCTCGATCGTGCGGTAGCGATCAGTTTCGACGACGGCTCCTGGTTCGACTGGCACGATCTCGACCATCCAACCTGCGGCCCGCAACGCGCCTTCGCGGGGACCCTGCGCGACTTCAGAGCCGCGACCAGCGCGCGTGCGCACGCGACCAGTTTCGTCATCGTCTCGCCGCAAGCGCGCACGATTCTCGACGGCACTTGCCTGATCGGTCGCGGCTGGTGGACCGACGATTGGTGGCCTGAGGCCGAACGCGAAGGAATCATCGCGATCGAAAGCCACAGCTGGGACCATAACCACCACACGCTGCCAAAGACCGTGCAGCGCGATCAGCACAAAGGCACGTTCCGCAGCATCGATAGCCTGATCGACGCCGACGCCGAAATCCGCGCAGCGAACGACTGGCTCGATGCGCACTGCCGCGTGCCGCGCGGCGGCCTCTTCGCGTACCCCTACGGCGAAACCAACGACTACCTGCTGCGCGACTACTTGCCGAACCGGACCGCCGAGCATCGCCTGCGCGCCGCGTTTGGTACCGACGCGCATCCGGTCGAGGCATCCAGCAATCGCTGGAATCTGCCGCGTTACGTCTGCGGACGCGACTGGAATTCGCCGGACGCGTTCGCGCGTCTACTCGACGAACTGCTCTGATCTAGTCCCATCGAGTCCCAATCGACGCCGAGGCTTATATGCGCGGCGTCCCTTCCGGGCTCGCACGTTGCGGCTGACGAATCGAACCGCTCCGTCAAAACGGCCCGATCGCGTGCGCCTTGCCGATCAGGATTTGTCGGCGCGCGGGATCGAGCGGCTTGTGCCAGCGTGCAATCAACTTGTCGTGTTCGGTGGGAACGAACCCCGCTTGCATGTCGACTTCATAGGCGCGTGGATCGCCGCAGTAGCCGAAATAAGCTTCGCACGAGTCGGCGAGACGCAGGAACACATAACGCAATGCGTGAACCATGACGCCGCCCGCGGCGCGGATCTGTTCGCGCTGCGTTTCGCTCATGCGCTCGAACGTTCTTCCGTCCGTACAGAGACCTCCGACCAGCAAGAGCTCGTCGAACGGCATGAAATGCAGGTACGACAACGGCACGAAGTTTCCGTCGCCGGCTCGAAAGAACACGCCGAAATGATGTTTCTCCGCCGGAACCGGATCCCCAAACTTGCGCCGGAACAACTCGCCGAAGAAAGGACTCGCGTCGTCGAGCTCGGTGATCGCGAGGAATGCGTTCAGCGGATCTGGAAACATGATGGGCCCGGGCATTGGCGAGACGTCGGCGGTCGACATCGGCTCACGAATTCTGTCGGGCCGGATCGCCGCGCGGAACGTGGCCGGTCGCCACGAGCTGGCGCGCGGATTCGACATTCGTCGCTGAATCGTCGAAGAAAATGTCGGCGCCGAACGCCTGCAGAAACGGACCTTTCGAACGTCCACCGAGAAACAGCGCCTCGTCGATGCGTACTTCCCATTGGCGCAGGGTCAGGATCACGCGCTTGTGCGCCGGCGCGGAACGCGCGGTGACCAGCGCGGTGCGAATCGGCGCGTTTTCGCTCGGAAACGCGGCCTGCAGCCGGTGCAGCGCATCCAGGAAGCGGCGAAACGGTCCGCCGGAGAGCGGCTCGCGCACGCGCTCGGTCTCGTTGCGGTGGAACGCATCGATACCGCCGGCTTCGGAGATGCGTTCGGCTTCATCGTCGAACAGCACGGCGTCGCCGTCGAACGCGATGCGCAGCTGGTCGGTCTGTCGTTGCGGCGTCTTCGAAGGCAGGATCGTTGCAGCGGCCACGCCGGATGCGAGCGCCTGCGCGACGCTCTCCGGATTCGCGGAAAGAAAAAGATCCGCGTCGAACGCGTTGATGTACGGCAACGTCGACTCGCCGCGCGTGAACGCTGCGCGCACGATGTCCAGGCCGTAGTGCTCGATCGAATTGAAGATGCGAAGGCCGGTGTCGGCCGAGTTGCGCGAAAGCAGGATCACTTCGACGTGCGGCGCTTCCGGCGGCGCGCGGTTCAGGCGCAGAAGCTTCTGCACCAGCGGAAACGCGATGCCCGGCGCGAGCAGCTCATCTTCGCGCGCAATCTGGTAACGCGCGAACGCATCCACGCCTTCGCGCTCGAACAGCGCGTGGCTTTCGCCAAGATCGAACAGCGCGCGCGATGAGATCGCGACGACGAGCGTGCTTTCGCGCCGCTCCGTCGTCGGCGTGGCGTCCGGGTCAAGGCGCGGATTCGAGCCCATCGGCGAAGATCGTGTCGGCGCTGACCACGGCGGCGAGCGCGTCGAGCCGCCCATAACCGGCTTGGTAGTTCGGCCAGTCATTGATTGTCAGCCCGCCGCAACCCGTGTTGCCCGGATCGGTGACGCCTTGCGTGACCGTCGTCGCGCGCAGGATCGCCCCGACTTCGTCGGGATGGCCCTTCAGCGCGGGATTGACCGACATCACCAGCGCCGCCGTACCGGCAACGTGCGGTGTCGCCATGCTGGTGCCGCTGAGGTTCTGGTAAGTGTTCGGCGGCCACGCGGATGGAACGTTGACTCCGGGCGCAGAGAGATCCGGGCGGATCAATGTGCTTGCGACGACAGGACCGCGACTCGAAAACCCGGCCATGCGATCGTTGGTGTCGGTCGCGCCGACGACGAAGCTTGCGTCGTAGATCGCCGGAGGATCGGTGATCGTTTCGCAGGCCGGTCCATTGTTTGCGGCAGCGACAGCGAAAAAGATGCCGCCGGCGACGACGCTGTTGACCGCGTCCTCGATCTCGTCTCCGACCGTGCAGCCTTCGGATGCAATGCAGCCCCACGAATTGCTGACGACATCGGGCGCGAGATCAGGATTCGGATTCTGGCCGCTCAGATCCGTCGGCGCGAGCATCCACTGCATGCACTCGATGTAGCGCGCCGGCGTGCCGTTTCCGTCGTCCATGTTGCGGCAGCCGATCCATTTCGCGCCCGGCGCAACGCCGGTCTGATGGCTGCCGCCGTCGTCGCCGGCAAACGTGCCGGCCGTGTGCGTGCCATGCCCGAAGTCGTCGCACGGAAACGGCGAATCGTTGCCGCACGGATTGCCGGTCGAGTCGTGGATCGCGTCGTGCCAGTTGTAGTTGTGATCGGCGTTCGTGCCGTCCCATCCGCGATAATGCGGTTGCAGCGCGGGGTGGTCCCACTGATAACCGGTGTCTTCGCCAGCGATGACGACGCCCTGGCCGTTGTAGCCCAACGCCCAGACTGCCGGCGCATTGATCTTGTTGACGCCCCAGGAAATCGTGTCGGGTTCCGCGGGTGCTTCGACCGCTTGCAGATGCGGCAACTGCATCGCGATCGAAGGATTGGGCTCGACGCGCAATACGTCGTTGCGCGACGCGAGCGCACTCAGCGCCGAATGCGGCAGGCGCGCCTCGATCACGTTGGCGATCCAGTAGCTCCGATACGGAATTCCATTGGCGTCGAGCCACGCGCGCACATCGCGCTGCGTCGTGTCCGCATGCGCGCGCAGCGCTTCGACGAGCGCGCGACGGCGCAGCTTGTAGTCGGCATCGGTCGCGAGCGGCGTCAAAGCCTGCGAGGACGGCGCGAAGACGAGCAACGCATCGCTCTCGCCCCCTCCGGCCATGAGACGCGCATCGACGTGCGCCGCATAAGCCGCAGGACACGCTGCCAGACAGGCCAGCGCGAGGACATTCGTACGCAGGATTCGCGAAGATTTCATTGGCTCTCCCCATCGCCGGCAAGCGCGGCCTGATAAGCGGCGAACGCGTCGATTCGACCGTGTCCGATCATGTTGTTGGGCCAGGTCGTACGACTCGTGCCGCCGCAGGTCTGGTTCACCGGATCGGTGATGCCGACCGTAACCGCCGTATCGCGAAGGATATTCGCAACCGCGGCCGGGTGTCCTTTCAGCGCCGGATTTGCCGACATGACCAGAGCCGCGGCGCCGGCAACGTGCGGTGTCGCCATGCTCGTTCCGTCGAGGTTCGCATAGGTATTCGGCGGCCAGGAAGAAGGCACGTTGACGCCGGGTGCGGAAACGTCGGGCTTGACCGACTTCGAACTCGCGCCCGGGCTCGAAATCACCGGTCCGCGGCTCGAAAAGCTCGCGAGCGTATCGCTGATGTCGGTCGCGCCGATCGTGAACGATGGTGCATAAATCGCCGGCGGATCGGTGATCGTGCTGCAGTTGGGTCCGTCATTCGCCGCCGCGGCGACGAAGAAGATGCCTCCGGTGGTGAGATTGATGACCGCGCCGTGAATTTCGTTGCCGACCGTGCAGCCTTCGCTCGGGATACAGGTCCACGAGTTGCTGATCACGTCGGGCGCGAGGTCCGGATTCGGGTTCTGGTCGTTCAGATCCGTCGGCGCGAGCATCCACTGCATGCATTCGATGTAACGCGCCGGCGTGCCGTTGCCGTCGTCCATGTTGCGGCAGCCGATCCATTTCGCGCCGGGCGCAACGCCGATCTGGTGGGTCGCGCCGTCATCGCCGGCGAACGTGCCCGCCGTATGCGTGCCGTGTCCGAAATCGTCGCACGGCGCGGGCGAATTGTTGCCGCACGGATTGCCAGTCGAGTCGTGGATCGAATCGTGCCAGTTGTAATTGTGGTTCGCGGTGGTCCCATTCCAGCCGCGATAGTGCGGTTTCAGCGCCGGATGATCCCACTGATAGCCGGTGTCTTCGCCGGCGATCACGACGTTCTGCCCGTTGTCGCCGGCGGCCCACACTTCCGGCGCGTTGATCTTGCTGACGCCCCATGCGATCGAATCGACTTCGGCCGGTGCGTCGTCCGTCGTAGTCGGCCGCGGCAGATGCGCCGGGAGACTTGGATTCGGCTCGATGCTGCTCACCTCGCGGCGCGCCGCGATGAGCGACAGCGTTCGCGAATCGACATTCGCCAGCACGACATTGGCGATCCAGTACGAGTGGTAGGCGATCCCGCGCGAATCGAGCAACGCGCGTATGGCGTTCTGCTGCGTTTCGGCACGCGCTCGCAGCGCATCAACCAGCGCGCGGCGATGCTGTTTGTAATCGGCCGTCACGGCGAATGGCGCGAGCATCGGCGTGCTCTGATCCGCGAGCACGATGAGCGCCTGGGCCGAACCATCGCGGCGCACCGCGGCGGCAAGATCGGGATTGATTTGCGCGCCGAGCGCAGAACCGCAGGCGATCGCGAGGGCCGCAAGCGGCAGCCTCACGAGGATATCGACGTTCGATTTGCTCATGGATTTGCGCTCCTCCGGACTACGCCGGAATCGATCGGTTGGATTCGGGCCCGCATCGTTCGCATTCGCTGTCCGGCGTCGCCGATGACGCTCGTCGGCTCGGCTGCGTGACGCAAGGCTCATGAACGGGTTTGGTTACGGCGGCTTGCCCCATTGTCCGCGATACGACGCCGCGGCGAAACTCCGGGTCCCGGCTCCTGAAAACGTGGCCCGCAAAAGTCGAATCGGAACGCCGAATCGACCGTCGGGAACCGGTCCGCGGGACGCGCGAGTCGCCAACGCGGGCAACAGCGCACTGGCTGCCATCGGCTAAAGCTCGAATTGCTCGTTGAGAACGCGCTCCTCGAGATTGTGTTCGGGATCGAACAACAGTGTCATCGTCTGTTCGCGCGATTCACGGATGCGAACCTCGACGATGTCGCGCACTTCGTTCGAATCCGCGGTAGCGCTGACCGGCCGCTTGTACGGATCGAGGATATCGATGCGGATCTCGGTGATGGCGGGGATGATCGCGCCGCGCCAGCGCCGCGGCCGGAACGGGCTGATCGGTGTCACCGCCAGAAGCTGTGATCCGAGCGGCAGGATCGGACCGTGCGCGGAGAAGTTGTAGGCGGTCGAGCCCGCCGGCGTCGCCACGATAATGCCGTCGCACATCAGCTCGTCGATCTTGACCGAGCCGTTCAGCGACACGCGAAGATGCGCGATCTGCTTGGTCTGGCGCAGCAGCGACACTTCGTTGAACGCGAGCGCGGTGACCGTGCTTCCGGTTTCGTTGACGACCTCGGTCGAGAGCGGACGCAACTGCGTTTCCTGCGCGCGCGCGAGTCGTTGCGGCAGCTCGTCGGTGTGATGGTGATTCATCAGAAATCCAATCGTGCCGACCTTCATTCCGTACACGGGCAAGCCGCGCGCGATATGCCTGTGCAGCGTACGCAGCATGAACCCGTCGCCACCGAGTGCGACGATGACATTCGCCTGTTCGATCCCGACATCGCCGTACCGTGTTTTCAGCGCAGCCAATGC
>DASYJJ010000483.1:0-5755 GCA_035996605.1 Rhodanobacteraceae bacterium | reverse complement strand
TCGCGATCGTGGTGGTCGCCGTCGCCGCGTTCTTCGTGCTGCGCTATTTCGGGATGGTTTGAGCGCGCTTTGACGGGCGCACGACCGATCCGCCGCGACTCTACGGCGCGAATTCGATGCGCATGGAGAGATCAATCGCGCGCACGTGCTTGGTCAGCGCGCCGATCGAAATGTAATCGACGCCGGTTTCGGCGATCGCACGCACACGATCCAGGCTGACCGATCCGGAAACTTCGAGCGGCACGCGGCCATCGACTTCCGCAACCGCCTGCGCGAGCTCGTGCAGCTCGAACTCGTCTAGCATGATGCGGTCCGCTCCGGCCGCGAGCGCCTCGCGCAATTCCGAAAAATTCTCGACCTCGGTTTCAACCATCACGCCCGGATGCAGCGCGCGCGCGCGAGAGACCGCGGCCGTGATCGAACCCGCGGCGGCAATATGGTTTTCCTTGATCAGCACCGCGTCGTGCAGACCCATGCGGTGATTCGCGCCGCCGCCGACGCGAACCGCGTATTTCTGCGCGAGACGAAGACCTGGAACGGTCTTGCGCGTATCGAGGATCGTGGTGCGCGTGCCGCGGATTGCGTCGACGAACGTCGCGGTCGCGGTCGCGGTGCCCGACAAAGTCTGCAGGAAATTGAGCGCGGTGCGTTCGGCAGTGACGAGCGCGCGCGCCGGGCCTTCGATCCTGCACAACAGCGCGCCGGCGGCGACGTGATCGCCATCGAGCGCCAGCCATTGAATGCGGACGGCATCGCTCTGCTCGAGAAAACAGGCATCGAACCACGCCGAACCGCACAAGGTCGCGGGCTCGCGCGTGATCACGCGCGCACGCGCGAAAGCGTTCAGTGCGAGCAGATCTGCGGTGATGTCGCCGCTGCCGATGTCTTCCTCGAGCGCGCGACGCACGTCGCGTGCGATCGCCTCTCGCGGCGGCAGCTCGATGACGGGATGCGCACTCATGGCAGGGTCACGCGGCGTCGGCTGGGCTGCCGAGGATACGGCAACGACAACGGCGTGCGTGTTTTCCGATTCGGCTGTGGTCAGGTCGCGGCCGCTTTCGGCGCCGCGGCTTCAGCTGTTGCCGTCTGCGCGCTGCGCAATCGCGCGACGATCGCATCGAGCGCGCGATCGAACAGCGGTACTTCCTCGAGTACGATCGTAGTGCCACGGCGCAGCTCGGTCGCCAGTGCGAATACGGTCTTGTCGCACACCTTCAGGCCGCGCCGGTTCACGAACAGGTATTTGGCGCTGATCGGGCTGATCCACGAAAGCTTCGCGCGCTCGCGGTTGCTCTGCTCATCCGCAAATTCGAGCCAGGTGCCGACCTTGATCTCGCGCGCCGCTTTCAGGAATTCGTCGTCTTCCGGGTAATTTTCTTCGGGCGACGCGTTCTCGGTCGGATTGCTGTTGAGCACGATCTCCTCGACCGGACTCTGCGTCGCCGGAGGCACCGGCGCGCTAGGCTCGGCGGGCAAAACAGCGTGCGAGGGATCGTTCGCAGGCGGCATCGCACTCGATGCGCCCGCCGCGATGACTTCCTTCGCGGTTTTCACCTCGACCTTTTCGCCGTCGAGCAGACGCTGATAGAACTGCGAAAGCTCCTGCATCAGCTGTTTGACGTCGTTGTCGTGGTAGGCGACGGTGGCCAGGCCGTGACGCAGCGCTTTTTCCAGCTGCGGCAGCAGCGCGCGCAGGCGCGTGCGTTCCAGATCGTTGGTCTTGGGCAGCGCGCTCCAGACGAATTCGTCGGCGAAACGCAGCGCGCTTTTCCACTCGTCGGAATTTTCGCCCTGACGCAGCAGCGTCAGCACCAGATAGTTTGCCCACGGCCGCGACAGAACCGCGTGCACGACCGGCGGCAGATTGCGCTCTTCGATGCGTTGCAGGATTTCGCGGGCTGCGGTGCGCCGTGCGTCCTGCAGCTTTTCGCGGCCGCGCGTTGCTTCGGCCGCGCGCTGCTCGGCGATCTCGGCGCGCTTGTGGTACTGCTCCATGAAACCGGCGAACGCGGCCAGTTCGCGATCGAACACGGTGACGTCGTCATCGAAGTCGCTGAGGATCGACTCGACCACCTGGCGAACGCGATCGTAAAGCCGGTGGTCCTTGTCCGATTCCTCGGACCAGCTCTTGCCCGCGTCCGCGAGCGCATCGAGCAAACGACGCGCCGGGTGCGTCTTCTGTGCGAACAGGTGTTTGTCGAGAATCGCGACCTTCAGATACGGAATCTGCAGACGTCCGAGCAGCGCCTGGATCTGCGCCGGAAGATTGCGGTCCTGCAGGATGAATTCGAACAGCATGCCGACGAGATCGATGGTGTCTTCGTCGGCGGACGAAACATGGTGCGTGCGCGTCTCGCCGGAAAGCTTGTGCACCTGCTCGAGCAATTCCTGCTTCAACTGCTGCACGGCTTGCGCGGCATCGGCAACGGTATCGGCGCGCGATTGCACGGCGTTCGACTGGTTCTGGAGAATCGTCAGCGCGCTCAGAAGCTCGGTCGGGCTAAGGCCCGGTGCCGCGCCGCCACCGCCACCGCCGGCGTAGTCGCCGGAAACGCGACCGTGACGACCCGCGAGCAGCGAACGCAACGTGCTGTAGAGCTCCGCCTGCAACTCGACAGCCGCGGTGTCGTAGTACGGAGTGGCCGGCATCGAGCCCGGCACTCCCGGCACGCCACCGTATGCGCCGGAGGGTGGCGGCATCGGGCGGCTACCCTGCGGAAGTACGTGGCGGATCTGCGGCAGCACGCCGGCGCGGATCAGCTCGATGTTGACCTCTTCGTACAACGGCTCGAGGCCAGCCATCACGTAGCGATCGAACAGCTTGTAGACGATCAGCTTGACCTGCACGTTGGCCTGGAACTCGCGCACCGCGACGCGGAACGCCTGACCAAGCACGGCGGGACCAATCGGATTGTTCGCGTCTTCGACCTTGCCGCCGCCGATGATCACGCCGAGCCGCTGATTGATCTGATAGAGCGAACGCTGCAGTCGGTTCTCGGCCTTGGCGACCATGCTCGAAACCGCGAGCGATTCTTCGAGCTCGGTGTCATCGACCAGCGAAAGTCCGCCGCTCGATTGCGGTGGACCTTCGGGCTTGACGGCTTTGAGCTTGCCTTCTGCGAACTCGCCGAAATTCTTCGACGCCTGTTCCTGGAACACGCGTTCGACCAGCTGGCGCTTTTTGCGCACTTCGCGCATACCGTCGAAATACTCGGTCTGGATGGCGTTGCTGCCGGCGCGCTCGGCGAGGTCGAACAGCGCATCGTCGACGTTCTCGAACAGCGTGCTGACGAGCCCATTGATGCGTTTCTGGGAAATGCCGCGCACCAGCTTGAGCAACTCGCCCAGCCGATCGCCACCGCCGGCAGAGCCTTGGCGCTGCGACAGATCGACGACGTTCTGGGTGTCCTTCGGGGCGGTCATTCGGCGGCCAATCCTCTCGCTGCGCGCTCTCACTCGACGAGACGCAGAAACTCGTTCTCCGATCATAGGAGAGATTCGTTAAGACAGTGTGATTTCCGTCACGCTTGGCCCTCGCGGCGCGACGATCGGTGGAAAACCCACGTCGGCTGGCCGCGGCCTTGGACCTTCAGACCCGCGGGAAGTCGGCGATCTGCGCGGTGGCGATCGCCTCGTCCGGCAACATCACCGGAATATCGTCCTCGATGCGATAGATGGAGCGACCGTCGCGGGTGATCAATGCCGCCGTCGCCGCGGTCAATGACGAGCCGCCTTCGGTGCGCAAGGCACCTCCGGCGATCGCTCGATTGAGCGCATCGAGCTCGCCGGCGGACAGGTAGCGCACCGGCGACTTGGTCACCGGATCACAAAGGATGTCGAGAAGGCGTCGGTCGATCATTTCGCGCGTGGTCGAGGAAACTTGGCCGGATAACGGCGTTGGCGTGGTCTTTCTGCGGGTCAACCCGGCTTGCGCGTACAATACCGGTTTTGCCGCGTACCCTCCATGAGCGAGCCCGCCAAAGAACGTCCTCGCGTCGGTCTGGTGATGGGATCCCGCTCGGACTGGGAAACCCTGCAGCACACAGCGGCGACGCTCACCGAGCTCGGTATCGCGCACGAAGTGCGCGTCGTCTCCGCGCATCGCACGCCCGATCTCTTGTTCGAATACGCGGAGAATTCGATCGCGCGCGGACTCGCCGTGATCATCGCCGGCGCGGGCGGCGCAGCGCATTTGCCGGGCATGCTCGCCGCCAAGACGCGTTTGCCGATCCTGGGTGTGCCCGTGCAATCGCATGCGCTGAACGGTCTCGATTCGCTTTTGTCGATCGTGCAGATGCCGGCCGGCGTTCCGGTTGCGACGCTTGCGATTGGACGCGCGGGTGCCGTCAACGCAGCGTTGCTCGCGGCGTCGATTCTGGCGACGAGCGACGCGGACGTTGCGTCGCGGCTCGAGAAATTCCGCGCGTCGCAGTCGGCCGCCGTGCTCGAAAAACCCGATCCGCGCGTCGCCTGATGAATTCCTGCGCCGGTCTCGACGACGCCGTGGCGTCGGACGTCTCTTCTTTCGGTTCTTTTGCGGGCGGGAGAAGGCGCGGCGCATCTCATTTCGCTGGAGAGGGAAGAGGCGACCGCCGGACTAGGGCAAGTTGGCTCGAGCTTGCCCGCACCCCAACCCTCTCCCGCGAGCGGGAGAGGGGGAGTGGCGTCCTCGCAAGCGAAGGGATGGCGGCGCCCAGGTTCGATCCATGTCCACGATAGGCATTCTCGGCGGCGGCCAGCTCGCGCGCATGCTCGCGCTCGCGGGTGCGCCGCTCGGGCAGCGATTTCTCGTCGTCGACAGTGCCGCCGATGCATGCGCGGGTGAAGTCGCGCCGTTGCTGCGCGCGGACTGGCGCGATTTCGACGCGCTCGCGGAATTCGCGCGCCGCGTCGATGTCGCCACGTTCGATTTCGAGAACGTTCCCGCCGAAACGGCGCAGTGGCTGACGGAGCACACGCAGGTATTTCCGAATCCGCGCGCGCTTGCGCTAGCGCAGGATCGGCTCGCCGAGAAGAATCTCTTTCGCGAGATCGGTCTTGCGACACCCGCGTTTGCCGCCGTCGACAGCCGCGAAGATCTCGCGCGCGCGATCGATGCGATCGGATTGCCGGCGGTGCTGAAGACAAGGCGTCTTGGTTACGACGGAAAGGGCCAGGTCGTCCTGCGTTCGGCTGCCGACGCAGATACGGCATGGGCATCGATCGGCGGCGCGCCGCTGATTCTCGAAGCATTCATCCCGTTCCGCCGCGAGGTTTCGGTGATCGCCGTGCGCTCGCGGAACGGCGAGTTTCGCCACTATCCGCTGACGCAGAACTGGCACGCCGGCGGAATTCTCGCGGCGAGTCTCGCGCCGGCGCCGGACAGCGCCGATCTCGAGCGCCGCGCGGTCGAGCACGCGCGCGCGTTGGCCGAGCGGCTCGACTACGTCGGCACGTTCGCGCTCGAGCTTTTCGATCGCGACGGCGCGTTGCTCGGCAACGAGATCGCGCCGCGCGTGCACAACTCCGGGCATTGGACGATCGAAGGCGCGATCTGCAGCCAGTTCGAGAACCACCTGCGCGCGGTGCTCGGTCTGCCGCTCGGCGACACGTCCGCGCGCGGTCCGAGCGTGATGCTCAACTGGATCGGCGAATTGCCCGACGCGAACGCGATACTTCGCGAAGCGGATGCGCACTGGCACGACTACGGCAAGGAACCGCGCGCCGGACGCAAGGTCGGCCATGCGACCATCTGCGCGAACACGCACGCGGAACT
>DASYJJ010000482.1:0-1839 GCA_035996605.1 Rhodanobacteraceae bacterium | reverse complement strand
CGACCACTCCATGAGCTCAAATCCCCCGTGCGCGGATGCGCTGCGACGCTTCGCCCAGTCGGCCCTCTCGGAGCGGAATCTCGCGATCGAACCGGCGTCGGCGGACGCAAGCTTCCGCAGCTATTGGCGCATCCGCGATGCGCGCCGCACGACCGTCGCCATGGACGCACCGCCCGACAAGGAAAACATCGAGCCGTGGCTCGATGTCGGCGCGCGCCTTGTTCGCGCCGGCTTGCACGCGCCAGCGGTTTACGCGGCGGATTGCGAGCAGGGTTTCGTGTTGATGGAGGATCTCGGCACGCGCATGTTTCTCGATGAGCTCAACGCGACGACGGTCGATGCTCTCTATTCGCAAGCGCTCGACGCGTTGTTGCGCATGCAGACGAGCGTCGATCCGGCCGGACTGCCGGCCTTCGACGAAGCCTTCATGACGACAGAGCTCGAGCTGATGCCTGAATGGTTCCTGCGCCGTCATCTCGGGCACGCGATCGACTGCGACGAATGGGACGTGATCGAGCTTGCGTTCCGCACTTTGATCAGCGCGCTTCGCGCGCAGCCGCAGGCGTTCATGCATCGTGACTACCACAGCCGCAACCTGCTCGTGATCGACGAGGCCGGTGCGTCGCGCGCGAAGTCGAGCGATTCGGACGCGAACATCGCGCGGCCGTTGCTCGCAAGTCCGGGCATCATCGATTTTCAGGGCGCGATGATCGGGCCTGTCGCCTATGATCTCGCCTCGCTTCTGCGTGACTGCTACATCGCGTGGGACGCAGAGCGCGTCGAAGGCTGGATGGAGAACTACCATCAGCGTCTTCGCCACGCCCACCTGATCGACACGCATGTGGACATCGCGCTTTTTCGGCGCTGGTTCGATCTCGCCGGATTGCAGCGGCACATCAAGGTGCTCGGAATCTTTTGCCGGCTCTGGTATCGCGACGGCAAGGCGCACTATCTTTCCGATCTGCCGTTGACGTGGCGATATGTGATTTCGGTGGCGCGCCGCTACGTGGAACTTGCGCCGCTCGCGGACCTGCTCGAACGCGCGCTCGGCGAGCGCGACATAACGCAGCCGCGTGGCGAGGCGCTGGCCGGATGATTCGCACAGCGATGATCTTCGCAGCCGGTCGCGGCGAGCGGATGCGGCCGCTGAGCGAGAACACGCCCAAGCCGCTGCTGCGTGCCGGCGGCAAGATGCTGATCGAACATCATCTGGAAAAGCTCGCGGCCGCCGGCGTCGAGGACGTCGTCATCAACACCGCGCATCTCGCCGATCAGTTCCCGGCGGCGCTCGGCGACGGCGCGCGTTGGGGACTGCGCATCCGCTACAGCTACGAGGGTACGGAGCCGCTGGAAACCGGCGGCGGCTTGCGTCACGCGCTGCCGCTGCTCGGCGCCGAACCTTTCATCGGTGTCGCCGCGGACATCGTCAGCGACTTCGATTATTCGTCGCTGTCCATCGGGCCTGGCCGACTCGCGCATCTGGTCATGGTACCGAACCCGCCGTTCAACACGCGCGGCGATTTCTGGCTGGACGGCGCGCGTCTCAACGAAGACGGCATCGGCGAACGTCTCACGTTCTCCAGCATCGGCGTGTACCTTCCGGAACTCGTTGCCGGCGAGACGGCAGAGCGTTTCAAGATCTTGCCGATGTATCAGAAGGCAACGCGTACCGCACAGCTCGGCGGCGAAAAGTATTTGGGCTTCTGGATGAACGTGGGAACGCCGGAGCAGCTTCGAGAGGCAGCAAAGCACATCGTGCGTTAGCGTGTTTCGAGTCTCGGGAAGAGTTCGCTCAACCCTCGCCGCCTGTTTCAAGCAGCTTGCGCAGGAACGGCACGG
>DASYJJ010000481.1:0-21845 GCA_035996605.1 Rhodanobacteraceae bacterium | reverse complement strand
TATTGCTGCTGTTCGAAGGCAGAAACGCCGTGACGATCGCTTTGGCGCTCGTGCTCGGTATCGTCGCGTTTGTGCTGATGCTCGCGGCGTGGATCCTCGTTGTCGCGGTGCGTCGCATCGGGCGAAACGCGTACGGACTCTGCAACGGCATGGGCAGCGTCGATGCGCTGACGCCGTGGCTGTACGCAAAGCTGCAGAGGCTCGCCGACCTTGCGCCCGAGCGTCCGCTCACGTTCGGTGATTTATGGAACGCTGGGACCGGTGGCGCGGAAAGCGCCTTGCGCGAGACGTACCGCCGACGCATCGATCTGCGCCTGATGACGACGGCACTGAATCACGGCCGGCCGTACAGTTTTCCTCTCGAGATCAACGAATTCCATTTTGACATCGACGAATGGCGCGCGTTGTTTCCCGCATCCGTCATTGATCATTTGCTGGCGCAAGCGGGCGATCCGCTCGCCGATGGCCCACTCGCGGGCAAGTACCGCCTCTGCGCGATGGCGGATCTGCCGATCATCGTGCCGGTGCGCATGAGCCTTGCGTTTCCGCTGCTTGTTAGCGCGGTGCCGCTCTTTCGCGTGCGTCACGATCCGGATCCCGATGATCCGGGCGCGTGGTTGCATGTGGCCGAGAAAGTGTGGTTTTCCGACGGCGGCATCTGCAGCAATTTCCCGGTTCATTTCTTCGATGCGGCGCTGCCGAGCAGGCCGACGTTCGGCATCGATCTCGCCGACGATCGCTTCGTGCGCACGCATCCGCGCGATCCTGAAGATTGCGTCTGGATGCCCAAGCACAACGGCAGCGGCGCGACGACAAAAGTCGTCGACGTGGAACCGCAAGACAAGCCGAGCGTGCGCGGATTTCTCGGCGCGATCCTCGACACGATGCAGAATTGGAGCGACTCCACCCAACTCGCCGCGCCCGGGTTTCGCGATCGCATCGTGCATGTGCGGCTGACGCACGACGAGGGCGGACTCAATCTGCGCATGCAGCCCGAGCTCATCCAGCGCGTAGCGAAACGCGGCAAGGAGGCCGCCCGCGTGCTGATTGCACACTACGCGCATCGCGATCCGCCGCGCGATAGCGTGACGGGTTGGCGCAATCACCGCTGGGTGCGCTATCGCGTCGCGCTGCGTCTGCTCGAGCAGAGTCTCGAAGGCATTCGCGTCGCCGAGCGCGAGACCGCGCCGACGCCGGCCGGAATCCTCGCGATGCACGCACGTCCGCCGAGCTATCGCTTTCGCTCCACGGCGCAGCAGCATGCCGCGCGCGCGGCGTATCTCGAACTGCTCGCGCTCGCGGACCGCTATGCCGATGTGCGTGCGCGTCTCGGAATCGCGATCTTCGAGCACGATGCGGGCGACGGTCCGCATCCGCGTCCGGAGTTGCGGATTCGCCCGCGGCTATGACGCAGCGCCGCGCGATCGCGCGGCGCGATGACGCGTCCAGCGCGCGCGAACGAGCTCGGCTATTTCGTGCGTTTCCGCGAGCGGCGGCGGGAGCGGCTTCTGCGCTGCCTCTCCGAGCGAGCGCAAGTGTCCGCTGGCATGCAAAGCGCGATGGAACGATGCGAGCTTGCCCGTGATCGCGCGCGGCGCGAACGTGTAGACGGGTTTTCCGGTCGCGCAGGCTTCCGAGATCATGTTCACGGAATCCGGCGTGACGACGATGCGGTCGGCCCATGCGAGGAAGCCCGCGTAGGGATTCTCGCCGTCTTCTGCGCCTGTCCAGAAGATGCCCGGAAAGGCCGCGAACGCACCGCGCAAGCGGGCGGTCACATCGGGCGGCGTGCGTCGCGACACGCTGACGAGATAACTTCCGCCGTCGGTCGCGTGCCATGCAAAAAGGCGCTCCAGGAGCGCGTCGAAATACGTGGCGTCGAGGCGCTGCGCGCGATTCGTTGCGCCGATGAGCACGGTCGTGCGCGGCGCGCGCTGATCGGCAAAGCGCGCGAAACGCGTGCGACCTTCGGTAAGCCATTGCGCATCAATAGGATTGAGCGCGCCGATGCTGCGGATCACGTTCGCGCCGGCGATGTGATCGTGTTGAGGCGCGACGACAACATCGAACGCGTCGCTGCCGATGCGTGGATCGAGAATCTGCACCGTGAACGATCGGCCCGCGTTCCAACCGCGCAACGCGCGCGTGACGAGCGCAGCGCGCCGCCCGCAGCCGATCGCGATGGCGGGCCATGGCGGAGCCAACATCTTGTTGTCGTCGCTGTGGACCGCGTTCCGCGCGCCGAGCACAAGATGCGGCGCCAGCGTATCCCAAGGTTGACGTATGCGGATGCGCACGATGCGCGTGCGTGCGCCGAGCGCTTGCGCCAGCGCGCACGCCTGGCGCTCGTTGCCGGCCGAGCCGTCGCTGATGGCCCAGCATTCGGGTGCGTTCGTCACATCCATGCGGCTAGCCTAGCGCAGGCGCGCGCGGGCGTTTGGATTCAGGGACACCCTTCCGGGCGGCGCTCAGGGTCGCGGGTTCAGGCGGAACTGTGATCGGCCTTTACAGTCTCTTACCGCATCTTCCCGCTTGCGAGGACGCACTGTTCCCTACGGGAAACACTGCACACACCTATTATTTTGTAGGATCGCCACAAGCTTGCCGGTTCGGTCGTGAACGCGATTTGGCGCGCGTACCGTACGGATTTCCCCTTTTCCACATGAGGATACTGAGATGTTTCGTCGAAGTCTGCTTGCCGTCGCTTTCGCGCTTGCTGCCGCGCCGGCGTTCGCGACCACGTACACACTGGATCCGAATCACACCCAGGTGCAATTCGTCTGGAACCATTTTGGTTTCACCAACCTCACCGCGCAGTTCGGCAAGATCGAAGGCTCTGTCGATTTCGACGCCGCCGATCCGACCAAATCGTCGGTCACGGCGACCATCTCGATGGACAGCGTCAACAGCAACGTCAAGAAGCTCGACGGAGAGCTCGTCGGCGCCGACTATTTCGACGCGGCAAAGTTTCCCACCGCAACCTTCAAGAGCACGCGCGTCGAGAAGGGCGCAACGCCGGATCACCTCAAGGTGACGGGCGATCTCAGCGTGCACGGCGTGACCAGGCCGGTCACGCTCGACGTTGCGGTCGTCAAGGTCGGCGATCACCCGATGCGCAAGGCTCCGGCCGCGGGCTTCAGCGCAACGACGACGATCAAGCGCTCGGATTTCGGCATCACCAAATACGTGCCGATGGTGGGCGATGACGTCAAGATCAACATCGTCACCGAAGCGATCGAAGCCAAGGCTTTCGCGGCCGGTCCGAAGCCGCAGGCGAAGTAGTCTCTTCGCGTTGCAAAGTGTCGTTCGCCCTTCAGCCGTCTGGGCGAACGACACTTGCCCGATGCTAGTCAGCCTTTCTTGACGCCGACATCTTTCAGCGCTTCGAGTCCTGCGAGATTGATGCCGACGACCGCTGCCTTGAGCTGATCGATGCTGTCGGCAGTGCCGGACACCTTCACTGCGAAGCGATCGCCGAGCACGATGCCGTATTCGCCGTACTTGGTGTTGCTGTCCCATTGCTCGTGCACGAGGCGGCCTTGTTCCTTGTAGGTCTTCTCGAAGCCGTGATCGCTTTGCTGATCGGTCTGCACGGCTGCCCAGCCCGCCAGCGACAAGAAACCCTTGGCTGAGCCCGTGTCGGTGACTTCGAGCTTGAGCGAGCGGTTGGCGCCATCGGAGTAGGTCGCGTGGGCTTCGGAAACCTGCATGCCCATCGCGCCGTTGCGTTCGGCCGAGAAATCCGTGCGCTTGAGTCCGGCGAGCGTTTCGGGAATGAACGGCTTCAGCACGTCGGGCGCGAGCGCCTCGACCTGGTCGCCTCCGCCGATCGCAGCGCCGACGATCTTGCCGATCGCTTCGCCCTGCGCCTGCGCATTGCCTGATTTCTGCGCGGCGTCCATCTGCTTGCCGGCCGCTTCGACCTTCTTGCTCCACGCATCGAGCTGGCCGAGCGGGCTGTCCTTGTCGATTTGCACATCCCCGGCACCGCCGAGCGCGCCGAGGCTGTTGGCGCCGACGCCGCCCATCAGCGCACCGGTGCCGACAACGCCGGCGACGACGAGCGCGATGATCCAGCTCAGCACGATGGCGATGATGATCGTCACCGCGGTGTATCCACCGGCTTTGTCCGGCGGACTCTTCATGGTCGGTGGCAACCCGAGGTACAAGAGATAGATGCCGTAGACCAGCGCCGCCAGCAGGATCAGCACGCCGAGCCAGGGAATCAGCGCGCCGATGCCGCCGACCCAGCTCGCCGTCCACGAATAGGCGACGACCTTGACCGCCTGCACCTGGCTTTTCTGGCCCGAGAATGTCGGCGCGAGCGCATCGACGATCAGCGCCACGACGTACACCAGCGCCAGCGTCAGCGCGTAGCCGATGATCATGCCGGTGATGCCCGCGCCAATCGGCGTGCGGTAATAGATTCCGAACGCGCCGTAGCCGATGAAACTGCCCTTGATGAACTTGCAGACGACCGGAATTGCCGCGAGCCAGACGATGTAGTTCTTATACAGATCCGCGATGGTGGTCGTTTCGGCCGCAATAACCGGCCATTCAGTTTTCGGCGTAGTCAGGATGGCCTTGACTCGCGCGATCAATTTGTTGAAATCCATTGCTCCTCCCGCAGTTTTCGGTGACGAACTTTCCCGGTGCGACTTTCTGCATGCGACTTCGCGTTCGACTTTGGCGTCGATCGCCGTTTATTGGCGCCGGGCCGCATTCTAGGCCGAAAGTCCTCCGTGGAATTGGCTGCCGTGGACCAAAGGCGAGGCGAGCCATGCGGCGAGGCGGCCAGTTGGCACGGCTCCTGCTGGTAAACTTGCGAACCTTTACCCGGAGCTCGCCATGTCGCGTCCGAACCCAGCGGCGGAGGATTTGATACCCGCCAATGCCGAGAACCGCTACGAGGTGACGCGCGCGGACCTGCCTTTGTCGTGTCCCATGCCGGGCATGACGCTTTGGAACTCGCATCCGAAGGTCTATCTGCCGATCGCCGATGACGGCGGGCACGCCAAGTGCCCGTATTGCGGCGCCGACTACATCCTCGTCGACTGAATGGCCTCGCGTCCTCTCACCGTCATTCAGCTGGTCCCGGCGCTCGACGCGGGCGGAGCCGAACGTTCGTCCCTGGAGATCGGACGAGCGCTCGTCGCCGCGGGTCACCGTTCGATCGTTGTCTCGAGCGGCGGGCGTCTGGTGGCGCCTCTCGTCGCCGGGGGCAGCGAGCATGTGGAACTCCCGATCGCGCGCAAATCGCTCGGCACGCTGCGCCAGGTCGCCGCCCTGCGCGCGCTGTTCAAGCGCGAGCGTGCGGACATCGTGCATGCGCGCTCGCGCGTACCCGCGTGGCTCGGCTGGCTCGCATTGCGTGGACTCGCGCCGCGGCCGCATTTCGTCACAACCGCACACGGATTGAACACGCCGAACTGGTACAGCGCGATCATGACACGCGGCGAGCGGGTCATCTGCGTGTCGAATACGGTACGTGATCACCTGCTGCACAACTATCCGCGTACCGATCCCGCGCGCCTGATCGTGATACCTCGCGGCGTCGATACCGATGAATTCCTGTACGGATACCAGCCGGGCGATTCGTGGCGCGAGTGGTTCTTCGCGGAGTTTCCGCAGCTTGCCGACGTGCCGCTGCTGACTCTGCCCGGCCGCGGCACGCGCCTGAAGGGCCACGCCGACGCGATCGAGCTGGTCGCCGATTTGAAGGCGCGCGGTATCGCGGTCGCACTGCTGCTGCTCGGCGCACACCAGCCGGGCCGGGAAAGTTACATTGCCGAGCTCGAACAGCTCGCCAAGACGCGCGGCGTCGCCGATCGGCTCGCGATCAGCGCGCCACGCGACGACGTGCGCGATGTCTACGCGATTTCCGCGCTCGTACTGCAGCTTTCGCAGAAGCCCGAATCGTTCGGACGCACGGTGATCGAAGCGCTCTCGCTGTGCCGTCCGGTGCTCGGCTACGATCACGGCGGCGTCGGCGAACTCTTGTCCGACCTTTACCCTGTCGGTCGCGTTGCGCCGGGCGACCATGCGCGCCTGGTCGAGCGCGCCGCCGAGCTTCTGCACCGCGCACCCGCGATCGCGCCGTTGCAGCGCTATCGCCTGGCCGACATGCAGGATGCGACGCTGGCCTTGTACAACGAGCTCGCGTCGAGCTGACCGTTGCTGCGGAATGCACGCCTGCGCGTGCATTCATCCTAGAATCGCGAAGACTCCCTCGGAGCGAACGTGACTCGCCCTCAGTCGTCCCATGCCGCAGTGTGGCCGCTCGTCGTCGTGCTCGCGGTGCTCGTGCTGCTGCCGGTCGGCCGGACCTCGGAGGTCGCGGTTGCGGTGGGCGGCGTGCTTGCGCTGGTCTTGCTTTCGCGCGGGCGCATCGATTGGCGTCACGACGGAATCGTTCGTCTCGTCGCGATTTTGTTCGCTTGCTATTGGATTCCCGAGCTGGTTTCGGCTATCGCGCCAGTGAATCCGGCCAAGACGGGGGCGACACTCGCATCGACGCTACGTTTTCTGCCGTTCGCGGTGTTTGCAGGCTATGCACTGCGCGATGCGAGCCGGTGGAGCGCCGTGATTGCAGCGGTTGCCGTGGTCGTTGCGCTTTGGGTCATCGATGCGTTCGTGCAGCTGACAACCGGCTACAGCCTCGGCGGCGCGGCTGAAGCGGAGCGCCTATCCGGCATCTTCGGTGCCGGAAATCTCAAGCTCGGGCCGGTGCTCGCGGTGTTGTCGCCGTTCGTGCTCGTCGCCGCGCGCGATCGTTTCGGCTGGCGCGGAATCGCGTTCGCGTTCGTGTTTCTGCTCGTGCCGATCCTGCTCGCCGGCTCGCGCGCGGCATGGCTGATGTATGCACTGGTTTGCGTCGTCATGGCATGGCGCGAAACGCGCAGCGCACGCCGTTTCGCGCTCGCGATCGGCGCGGCCGCTCTCGTGATGGCGTGTGTCGCAGCCGTGGCGCTGCACGATTCTCGCAGTTTCGATGCGCGGATCGGCCGCAGCCTGCTCGCGCTCGGAGGAACGGAAAGCGCGGTCGATGATGCCTCGGCCGGGCGGCTCAGCATCTGGCACACCGCGTTTTCGATGTGGCGCGCGCATCCGATCGCGGGTGTCGGCGTGCGCGGATTCCGCTACGCCTATCCGACATACGCTTCACCTCAGGATCGCTTCGTCGATGTCGAGAGCGACACCGGCGCCTCGCATGCGCACCAGATCGTGCTCGAAGTGCTGAGCGAAACCGGGGCGGTGGGACTCTTGTTCTGGCTCGCCGGCGTCGGATTCGCCGTGCGCGCGTGGTGGCGAGCGGACGCCGAAGCGCGCTCGCGCGCTTTCGCGCCAGCGCTCGCGCTCGTCGCGATGTGCTTTCCGCTCAACACGCATCTCGCATTCTATTCGGCGTGGTGGGGACTCCTCTTCTGGTGGCTGCTCGCGCTCTATTGCGCGGCGCTCGGTGCGCGCGGGAATGTCGATGCGTGAACGGCTCTCGCTCGTCGTGATCACCTTCAACAACGCCGATACGCTGGAGCGCTGTCTCGCCGCGGCCGACTGGGCCGACGAGATCGTCGTGCTCGATTCCGGTTCGACCGACACGACGGTAGAGATCGCAGCTCGGCACGGCGCGCGCATCGCGACGCATCCGTTCGACGATTACGGGCCGCAGAAGCAACGTGCGATCGACTCGGCAACGCACGACTGGATCCTCAATCTGGATGCCGACGAAGTGCTTTCGCCCGGCACGCGCGAAGTCATCGAAGAAGCGCTTGTCGCGCCGAATGTCGCGGGGTTTCGCCTGCCGCGACGCGAGCGCATGTTCTGGTCGGTGCAGCATCCGAAGTCCTGGCGAAACGGACATTTGCGCTTGTTCGACCGACGTCGCGCGCGCATGAACAACGTGCCGGTGCACGCAGCGGTCGAAGTGGACGGTCCTGTGCGAACGCTTGCACGCGCGGATTTCGTCAACGACGGCGACGCCGATATCGCCACGCGCGTGGACAAGATCAATCGATACTCGAGCGGAATGGTCGCGCACAAGCTCGCGCGCGGACAGCAGTTTCTTGGCGTGCGTATGGTCGTCTATCCGCCGCTGTTCTTCCTGCGTCAGTATTTCCTGAAGCGCTATTTCCTCAGCGGCTGGGCTGGTTTCGTGAGCTCGGTGACCGGCGCGTTCTATGTGTTCCTGAAATACGCCAAGCTCTACGAAGCGCGGCGGCACAATCGCCGCGCTTGATCGATACCATCGGGCCCAACGTTATTCGGGTGGTTTTGAGCCGCGCAAAAGGCTGAGCCCAAGGCCCGCAATCAGCAGTGCTCCGCCGACGAGGATCGCCCACAACAGCCAGCGCCGCCACGGCACCGGCGGCGTCGGTATGCGCAGTGCATTGTCGCCAGCGCTGGTTCGGGCGATGCCGATTTTCGCAACGGGCGGCTGCCAATCTTTTCCTAGCGATGCGCGCAAGCTTGCCAGCGCCGGCTCGATCGGATAGTCCGCGTGGCGCGCCTGCGCGCTGCCGGCGGCAAGCAGATACGGACCGTTGCCTTCGGCGAGGAAAACGAGACTGTCGGGACGATAACCGAGCGCCAGATGTGGCGGCTCGGCGAGCGCCGTGGATGATTCGATGCGGAAAATGCGCAGGCGTTGCGTCGCGCGGATGTCGATATCGTCGTTGCGCAATGTTTCGCCGCCTTGGCGAAGCCGAAATGCCGTCACGTTGCCGAGTCGAATCCACGGCATCGAAACTGCATCCGCAGTGCGCGCGAACAGGCTGACGGGCGCGAGCGCGTTGTCGCTGGCGAGCTCGATGCGCGCGATGTCGACAGGCAATGCGGCCGCGAGTACGTAGTCGAAGTGCGCGATTCCGCGAGCTGCCGGTTCGTCCGCGGAGACGGGCTTCGTTTCGGCGTCGATCCAGACTCGTTCGGGCAGCGCGCGCGTACGCTCGACGGAATGTGCGTCCGCACGCAGGCCGACGATTGCGCTGCCGTCGTCGAGCCGACGCAGGCGCAGATATTTTGCGCGCACGCCGCCAAGCGGAATTTCGCGGCGTTCCAGCCGCGCACCCTGTTGCTCCAGTGCGAGCACCGTCGCCGTTCCCGCGCTTCTCCAGTCTTGCAGATCGTCACTGGCATCGATGGCGAAGCGCGCGACGATGCCGGATGTGGGCTCGCGCCACGACAATACGACGCGATCGATCGCCCGATCGAGACCGCTCGCGTCGAGCAGCCAGTCGCCGCTGGTCGTCGATGCCGACGATTTCTCGCCAGCGTCGATGCGGCGCAGCCGGCCCGCTGCGTCGCGATCGATGATGAGTCGAAGATCCCCCGGAACATTTTTTGCCGACGCAGGCAATTCGAGCACCGGCAGCGATGTGCTCCGTTCCGCGGTCGTCGATGTCGGCTCGACCGCAATCCGCGCGAACGGCACGGGATGCTGTTCGGCGTTGAAGATTTCGATGTCGCGCAAATCCGCATCCTGCGCCCAGTGGTACACGTCGGGCGTGAGCTCGATTCGCCATGCGCTGCTCGCCGCGTTCGCATCGTGCGCGGGCGTTTCGATCGGGAAGACGTAGGCGTAGTCCTCCGGCGAATTCGCAGCCGAGTTCGCAGCGACCGCGCGCACCGCGAATGCGAAAAGCGCGGCTCCGGTAACGCGTCTCATGCGTGCTCTCCCGCAGCCGGCGTTCGCGCGACGATTGTGCGCGGCGGCGCGGGCGCGAAATAGCCGATCACCGTGCACAGCAGTCCATACGCGATGAACGACGCGATACCGAACACGCTGCCGAGGTGAGTGCGGTCGATCAGGAGGAGTTTGGCGAGCACGATGCCCATCAGCACGGCGCCCGCGAGCCACAAGGGTCGGCTGCCGCGGCGCGATCCCTGCACCCAACCAACCACACCGAGCACGCTCCAGACCACCGTGAGCGATGTCTGCGCGATCATCGAAGAGCTGATGTTTTCGTCCCACGGCACCGCGGCAAGATGATGCACGCCGCGCAGAGTCGCGGCGGTGACGAATGCGAAACCTGCAGCGACGAGCAGAGTCAGGCGGTGCTTCGAAAGATCGGACGCAGTCGAAGGATCAGCGAGCCAGCGCGCCGTGCAGAGCAGAATCGCGAGCTGCACGAGCTCCATCGGATTCAACAGCGGAACGTACGCAAGCGGCGCCGTTTCTCCCGAGTGCAGCAGGAGACCGGCGAACGCGATGATCGCGACCAGCGCCTGCGAGCCCGTCAAATATCCGCGCCAGTTTTCGAATCGCGCAACGAGCGGCGGCGCGATCCACGCGGGACGCAGCAGCGCGAGCATCCATGCGGCGAGCAGCGGCAGCAATGTCAGCGCGTCGCGCCAACCGCTGGCCAGCGCGGCGTCGCCCGCGAGCTGTCGCAGGCCCAGCCCGAGCGCAAGCGTCCAGGTCCAGATCCAGCCGATATGCGCGATGCGCAGCGGTGCGTCGGCGCTGCCGCGAAGCTCACGCAAGGTCAGGAAACCGATCACGGCGTACGCGGCAAACGCCGCGAGTCCCCAGCCCGCGAACGGTCGTGTGCCGTCCGCTTCGAAGACGAATACCAACGCGACGCCCAGAGCGAGCGCGACGGCCGCGGTCCATGCGGGCGCCGTCTCTTTTACCTTGCGCCAGGCGCCGCCGGCGAGGCCCGCGGTCAGCGTGGCGAATGCCAGCAGGGCCTGCGGATGCATTCCGTTGGGGACGAAGCGATCGATCTCGCGCAAGCCGGCGCCCAGCCACCAGGCGAGACCCCACAGATAAAGCAAAGTAGCCAATTGAGCATTTGCGCCATTCTGCACATGGAGCCAGGCGGTCATAAATGCGGCGCCGGCGATCAGGATCGCGCTGATGCAGCCTCCGTTCGCAATCGCCATCGAATCGGCCGCGCCGGCATCGAAGTTGAGCGATGCGACGAACGCCCCCGCCGCAAGCGCTTGCAGCGCAAGCCCGCTCCAGCGTGGCAGTCGGCGCTGTTGACGGAAACCGAGCCAGACCAGCGCGGCGCCTTCGAGCGCGAAGGTGCACGCGGTCGAGCGCGCGCTCAGTGCCAGCGGGATCGCCAGCGTTGCGAAGCCGACAGCGAGCACCGCGAACGATTCGCCGAGCACGCGCATGCCACCGCGCCGGATCAGCATTGCGCCGAGCAGCGCGTAGACGGCTGCGAGCGCAAGCGCGGAGTACGCCAGCGGCATGCGTTCGCCTTCGAGCAGCGCGGCTTGCAGCGCGAACGCGATCAGCGGATTGCCGAACACGAGCGTGCCATCGACGAAATCGCGCCGAGGCGCATCTTCCGCGGCTCTGTCGGCGAGTTGATTGCGCTTGCGCGCGTAGAGAATCGGTATCGCAAGATAAATCGCGAAGAAGACGATCAGAAACGGTTCGGTGCTGTTGAAAAGCGCTGGCTCGTAACGCAGCACGCCCCACGAGGTGCCGATCACCCATGTGAATGCGAAGCCGAGCAGATTCAGCGCGCGCCATGGTTTGTGCCAGGCGATCGCGAAGATGGCGAGGTTCAGCAGCGCGTAATACGAGAACAGCACGACGTGGCTGCCGTCGCCGGTCGAGATCAGGATCGGCGCGGCAAAACCGGCAATGATGCCGAGCACCGCAAGCGCGAGCGCATCCTGCAGCACGGCAAGCACGCCGGTGCCGGCAACCAGGACGAGCATCAGCGCAAACGCAGGCGCCTGCGGCAAGACGTGATAGAGCCGGAATGCGGCGAAAACCGTCATCAGCAGCATGCCGATGGCGCCGCCCTGAAGACTGAGACCGAAAGCGCGGCGGCGACCGCGTTCGCGCCATCCGAAGCCGAGCGCTGCGATCGCTGCGATCGCGACCAGCGCAAGGCGAATCTCGATCGGAACGTGCAGCCAGCCCTGGTCGGACGCGTATTTCAGCAGCGCCGCGACGCCGGCGATGAGCACGAGCATCCCGACCTTGACCGGCACGTTGCCTTCGGTGAACCAGCGTTTGATCGCCGCTGCCGCGTTTTCCATCGGGCCCGGCGGTGGCTGTGGCAGTGCGCTGCGCGCGGCGGGCGAGGGCGTCGGCGTCGACGGTGAAACTGGCGCGGCCGTGGCCGATGCGGCGGCTCTGCGCGCGGCGGAATCGATGATCGGCGCTGGTCCCTGCGAAATCGTGCGTGCGGGAGACTCGTCGGGAACGCTCGTTGCCGCCGACGGTGCCGGACTCGGCGGACTTGACGGTGCAGTCTCGTCGCGTTGTACGGGCGCAGCAACGTAGGGCGTGCGCGCGGCACTCGGTTGTTCGAGTCTTCGATTCAGTGCTTCGATGCGCGAAGACAGCGCACGCAGTCGCGCAAACGCGATGCCGATGGCAACGCCGGCGAAAAATCCGAAAGCCGCCAGCGGCGTGTCGCCGAACGAGGCGCCGACGATAAGGCCCGCGACGCAAAATGCGACGACGATTAGGAATCCCATAGATTTTCGTACCCCGGGCCGCCGGCGCGAGCTTCCTTTCCCTGTCGCGAGGCGGCAGCCGCGAAATCGCGACGCCGATCCGCACCGGCTTCAGTAGATGCTCGCCTCTCCGGGCGGGCGCGTTTTGAATCGCTTGTGCATCCAAAGGTACTGCGTTGGCGCCTCGCGCACCATGCGCTCGATGCAGGAATTGATGCGAGCAGTGTCCTTTATGGCATCGGCGCTAGGGAAATCCGTCAACGGCGCCTCCAGTCGGATCGCGTAGCCGCCGCCATCGAGCCGACGGTGGAAAAATGGAATCACCTCCGCGCCGGAAAGACGCGCAAGGTGATGCGTCGCGGTGATCGTCGAGGCCTGGACGCCGAAGAACGGCGCGAAGACGACATCCTTGCCGCGCATGTCCTGATCCGGCGCGTACCAGATCGTGCCGCCCGCCTTGAGCCAGCGCACGGTTTGCCGCAGCTGATCCTTGGTGAACATCGCGCTCGCGTAACGCAGGCGCGCGCATTTGATCGCCCATTCGAACGCGGCGTCTTCGTGTTCGCGGTACATGCCCGCGATGCGCAGGCGCTGTGAAACGAGCCGTGCGCAGAGTTCCAGATGGGAGAAGTGCGCGCCGACCAGCAGCACGCCCCGCTTGGCCACGCGTGCGGCTTCGAGATGTTCGAGACCTTCGATGCGGACTGGAATGTTCGCGATCGTCCGCGGAGAACCCATCCATGCCAGCGCGAATTCGATCAGCATGACGCCGCTGTCGCGAAGGTTCGCTTCGAGCAGGCGAGCGCGCTCGGCGGCGTCGAGTTCGGGAAAACACAGCGCGAGATTGCGCTCGGCGGTGCCGCGCCGGTCCTTGCCGATGAGGCGCGCCGCAAGCCAGCCGATGAAAAGCCCGATGCGCAGCAGCACCGCATAAGGAACCCGCGCGACCAGCCAGATCACGCCGAGCCCGATCCATGCGGGCCAGTGGCGCGGAGCGAGGAGGCGGGTGCGAAACGGAGGCGCGCGGTGCGTCATCCGCCGGCATTGTAAAGCGATCGCGGGCTGGACAGACGCCGCGGGCCGGGCTGCCGTCGCTATACTCGCCCGCTGCCGGGGGCCGACGAATACCGTGTTTCAGCGTCTTTTCTACACCGCTCTGTTGTATCTGCTGACGCCACTGGTGCTCTATCGGCTGGCCGCGCGCGGCTTCAAATACCACGGTTATTTCGCGCGCTGGCGCGAGCGCTTCGGGTTTTTTCCGGATCCCGGTATCCGCGACAGCATCTGGATTCACGCGGTTTCGCTCGGTGAAGTCAACGCCGCAGTTCCGCTGATCGAGGCGCTGATGCGACGCTACCGCGATTCGCGTTTCGTGATCACGACGGTGACGCCGACCGGATCGGAGCGCGTGCTGCAACTGTTCGGCGATCGCGTGTTCCATGTGTACCTCCCGTACGACCTCACGACGGCGGTGCGACGTTTTCTCGATCGCGTGCGGCCGCGTCTTGCGGTGATCATGGAAACTGAAATCTGGCCGAACCTCTTCATGACCTGCGCCGAGCGCGCGATCTCGATCGTCATCGCCAACGCGCGCCTTTCCGAGAAATCGCTGCGCGGCTACTGGCCGATCCAACCGCTGGCACGGCGCGCGATCCGCTGCGCGAGTTTCACCGCGGCGCAGTCCGCATCGGACGGTGAGCGACTGCGCGCGCTCGGTGCGCCGAGCGAGCGCCTCGCCGTGGTCGGCAACCTCAAGTTCGATATGAATGTACCGGCCGAAATCGTCGAGCGCGGCCGCGAATTCCGCTTCGCCGCCGGCGCAGATCGCCCGGTGTGGATCGCCGCGAGCACGCACGAAGGCGAGGAGCTCATCGTGCTGAAGGCTCATGCAGAAGTGCTGCGCCGTTTTCCGGATGCGCTGCTCCTGATCGCACCGCGTCATCCCGAACGGTTCAAGGCGCTTTCGACCGCGTGCAAGGCGTTCGGATTCCGTACGGCGACGCGCAGCGAAGAGCGCAACGCGGATCGCGCCAAGCAATGCTTCGTCGTCGATTCGATGGGCGAGCTCTTGCGTTTCTATGCGGCGGCGGACGTCGCGTTCGTCGGCGGCAGTCTGGTTTCGGTCGGCGGGCACAACCTGCTCGAGCCTGCGGCGCTCGCGCGGCCGGTCATCGTCGGACCGCACACGTTCAACTTCGCCGAGGTCACGGAGGATCTGATCAAGGCCGGCGCCGCGCTGCGCATTGCGAATGGCGATGCGCTGGGTCCCGCGGTGGTGCGGCTCCTTTCGCGCGACATTGAGCGGCGCACGATGGGCGAAGCCGCGCATCGGGTGATGGAACGCGAGCGCGGTGCGGTGGAGCGGACCATGGCGATCGTGGAGCGCGTGCTGCTGGAAGAGTAGCGCAGCGGACTCGGGGCCGAAGCCTCCGACGCGAAACGTCGTTAGCGGTTCGGCCCCTCGGCGCGTTCGCGCATCATTCCAGAAGCGCGTTGATCAGCGCGAGATCCTTCACTTCGATCACGCCTGCCGCCTGCTTCAGCAGAAGGCCGCTGAGCACGAACGTGTGGCGCGCCTGCGAGTAATTGCTCTGTGCCTGCAGCAGCGTCTGCTGGCTGATCAGCACGTCGACGATCGTGCGCGTGCCGACTTCGTAACCCGCCTGCGTCGCTTCGACTGAACTTTGCGCGGACACGACCGCTGCCTTGGTCGCCTCGACTTCGCTGGCGCCGGCAATGACGGAGCGGAAGTCGTTGCGTGTCGCGGCCTCGACCTGCCGGCGGTTGAATTCGTACTGGTCTTCGGCGAAGTCTCGGTTGTAGATCGCCTGGCGCACGCGCGATTGAACGAAGCCGCCGGTGAAGATCGGAACGGTCAGCGTGACGCCGATCGAGCTGCCCCACTTGGGGTCGCTCGAATCATGGAACGAGCCGCCGCGGAAATCCGTATCGCCCCAGGACGGCGCGCGCGAATAGCCGAGCTGCGCGCTGAGCACGGGCAGGTGTCCGGCGCGCGCGGTATTGATGTTCGCGTTCGCCGCGTCGATCTGGAACGCGGACGACGTCAACACCGGATTCTGCTTGAGCGCGAGATCGACCCAGGCTTTGGGATCGTCCGGTGTCGGATGATCGAGCGGAAGGTCCTCGCGCAGCTTCTTGAATTCGCCAGGCTCCTTGTTGGTGAGCTGACGCACCGTTTCGCGCGCCTGGTCGACCGTGTTCTGCGCGCTGATCACATTGGCGACCGCAGCATCGTGCTGCGCCTTGGCGTCGTTGACGTCGGTGATCGCGGCGAGGCCGACTTCGAAGCGCTGCTGCGCCTGTTCGAGCTGTCGGTTGAGGGCCTTTTCGTTCGCATCGGCGAATTTGAGTGCGTCGAGCGCGGTCAACACGCTGAAATAGGTCTGCGCGCTGTTGATCAGAAGCTGCTGCTGAGCGGCATCGTAGGTCGAGGCGCCGGCCTTGGCGGTTTCCTCGCTCGATTTCAGTGCGGTCCAGCGGCTGATGTCGACGAGACTCTGGTCGAGTGTCGCTCCGAGTGAACGAGAGAAGGCGGTCGTCGATGTCGACAGTATGAGTTCGTTTTGGCCGGTAATCGGATCTGGCGCGAACGATGGCGAATTGCTGCCGCCGGTTATGCGTGTGTACGACAGTGCCGCCGCAATCTGCGGCAGCAACTGCGAGCGAGCCTGATCGACGTTCTCGTCGGTGGCGAGCTTGGTCGCCTCGGCACCGGCCAGGGTCGGATCGGAAGCGCGCGCTTCCTGATAGACCTGCATCAGATCGTCGGCGTGCGCCAGTGGGACGCCCAATGCCAGCAACAGGGCCAGCGGCAGGCAGCGGGTGCGCATCATCGTTGTCGTCCTCGAAAGATTGAAAGGGTTCGTCGCGCCGCGCTCAAAGCGCGAATCGGCGCGGCGGCTCGGCATGGGTGAGATAGCGAAGATCGGTCTCGAACAGGCTTTCCTCGCGCCAGTGCGAATCGTCCGCGCGCGTGTACAGCATCGCCTGCATCGCGGGCGATTCGCCGACGATCGCGAACAGCCGGCCCATCGGCGCGACCCACGCGCGGAACGCATCCGGCAGCGAATAGACGGCGCCCGTCACCACGACGGCATCGTAGCGATCCGCCGATTTGAAAGCGCGCATGGCATCGCCTGTTTCGATGCGCACGTTCTTTGCGCCCGACGCCGCGACGCGCGTACGCGCCGCATCGGCGAAATCGGCGTGGAGCTCAACGCTCGTAACGGCGCCGGCGAGGCGCGCGAGACACGCGGTGACGAAGCCCGATCCCGTGCCGATTTCGAGCACGCGATCGTCGGCGCTCAAGTCGAGCGCCTGCAGCAGGCGTCCTTCGACGGTCGGCTTCATCATCGCCTCGTCGTGTCCGATCGGCAGCGCCATGTCCACGAACGCGAGATTGCGGTAACGCACGGGCACGAAATCCTCGCGCCGGACCGCGGCGAGCACATCGAGCACGCGCGGATCGAGAACGTCCCAGGGACGCACCTGGTTCTCGATCATGTTCTGTCTTGCGATCTCGACGTTGCTCGACATGGACGGTCCCGCAAACACAAGGGGAAAAAGCATAGGCACTCGCCCGGCTGCCCGCAAACTACCTTCGCTGTCGCTCGCGCCGCGCCGAAGTGCCGGAAGTCACCACGGCCGCGCTCGCTTCACGCAGCGACGATATGCTTCGACTCGGCGCGCGTTGCAAGCGCTTCGACGCGTCGCGGCAGTGCGCGCCGCACACGCGCGAGGATACCCGCCTCGATGCGCGCGATGAGATCGAGCGCGCCGTGTTCGATGTCCTTGGCGCCGACGGCAATCTGCAGCGACAACCATTCCGCCAGCCGAGTGCGGTCGTCCGCGGACAGGCCGGACAGCGTCCGCCGCGCGACCGAGCGCAGCTGTGCGCCGCGGAATTCGCCGACGCGCCCGTGCGCATCGATCACCGCCGCGAACGCGCGCTGCGCGCAACGCAACTCCAGACTCGCCGCTTGAAATGACGCCAATTCACCCGCTGCGGGTGCGCACGTGTTCATGAGATCACTCCGCGCGCAATCGAAGCCTGTGGTCTCGGATGCGCGGTCAGGGAGAAAGGTTGCATGGGCTCGCCGCTAGCAAGGGCTGCGCCAGCGCATCGAGGAAACGGTTTCCGGGGCAACGTATCGTGTGCTCCATCGATCATCGTCGAATCCGGCAAAGGTCATGGAATGCTCTCGCCCGCGCCGCCCGAGTGCGGGGAGGGATGTCCCGGACGGCGCGGGGAGAGGCTTGAACGAGCAGCGCGGAAACGCCACATCAGGCCTGCCGATATCGATGTGTGGAATCGGATGTGCCTTTAGTCCGGTGCTCCTTCCTACCCGGAGCAGGCGGGACACCGTCTGCCCGCATCGTTACAATCCTTTGACGCGGGTAGCGTTGACGGCGTAGGGTGCTACCGCACTATTCATATACCGAACGGTATAGTATATAAAATCTCAGCCGGAGTCCAGCTCCAGAAGTGCAAAATGACGTTAGCTGTCGCCAAGTCGTGCGGTCCCGGTCGTCCAAAAGACCTTGAAAAACGTGCCGCGATCCTCGCCGCGGCCAAACGTCTGTTTCCGCTGTCTGGATTCGAAGGCACCAGCATGGACGCGATCGCCGCCGAGGCCGGTGTGTCCAAGCTCACCGTCTACAGCCACTTCACGGACAAGGAAACGCTCTTCGTCGCAGCGATACGCGCGCGGTGCCAGGATCAGGTGCCTGACGCGCTGTTCGATGTCGATAGCAGCGGGCCGGTTCGCGGCCAGCTCGAGGCGATCGCGCGCGCGTTCCTCGGACTCGTTACGAGTCCGGAGGCGATTTCGCTTCATCGCCTGCTGACTGCCAGCGGCAGCGCATCGCCCAAACTCGCGCAACTTTTCTGGGAAGCGGGCCCGCTTCGCATGCGCCAGAGTTTCGAGCAGTTCCTCGAAAAGGAAGTCGAAGCAGGGCAGCTCGAAATACCGGAGATATCCCGCGCCGCCTCGCAATTCTTTTCGCTGCTGAAGGGCGAGCTGCACGCGCGCCTTCTCTGCGGCTGCACGCAATCGGTCAGCGCACAGGACATCGACGAACACGTGCGCGCGACGGTGGATCTTTTCCTGCGCGCCTGCGCGCCGCGACGCAACTGACCCATTCCTGAGACGCGCCGCCTGAGCTCAATCGAGCCGCTCGGATCCGTTGAGCCAGTCGCGCAGCACCGCGGCATCCGCCGGTGCGATATCGATGAAGCGGAACCCGACCCAATGCTGGCCGGGCACGTTCGCTTCCTCGGTCCATTGCTCGTGCACTCCGACCTCGATCGGATGCAGCCGGCCGTGCTCGTCCGGCAGGTGAAACAGCAGCTGGTAGAGCGCGTCTTCGACGACCTGTCGGCTCGCGACCAGCATCATGCCTTCGGCCGAGATATTGCCCAGGCGGCCGAAGACATCTCCGGTCAGCGTGTTCGTGACCTGGATGAT
This sequence comes from Rhodanobacteraceae bacterium, assembly GCA_035996605.1. Lineage (GTDB taxonomy): Bacteria > Pseudomonadota > Gammaproteobacteria > Xanthomonadales > Rhodanobacteraceae > Dokdonella_A. The sequence continues at coordinate 2,928 of DASYJJ010000481.1, read as the reverse complement.
CACTCCGGGCGGCTTGCGCGGCGAGCGGCGATGTTCGATCACGGCGTCGCTCCGGACGCACAAGACGGGATTCGGGATGACCGGATTCGGGATGCGACGCGGCGGGCCGCGCAGCGGTCCGATCCGAAGTCTCCCGAATCCCGAATCCCGGATCCCGTCTTGTGCTTCATGCCGTCGCTCCCTGTGTCTCGCCGCCGCTGAATTGTTTCAGCGTGCCGACGATCGCCTTCCAGGCGCGGTCGATCAGCGACTCCTGCTGATCGGTCCAGATCTTGGCCTGTTTGCGCGCGATGTCGCGTGCGAGCTGATCGAGCGTTTTTTCGTCGGTGCGCGCGCCACGCTGATTCACGAAGAGGGCGCGGCCGGTCAGCGTCGAAAACCACGCGAGCTTGCGCCGCACCGTCGCGCCTTGCTGGTTGGTCGTGAATTCGAACCACGTTCCGAACGGCAACGTGCGCAGGCGTTCCAGAATCTGTGTCTCTTCAGGCGTCAGATTGGATGTCGTACGCGCGGTCGGCCGCGCCGGTTCGGTCTGTTCGCCGCCGAGTCGCGCGCGAGATTTCAACTTCAGTGCGAGCGCGGTCGCGCTTGTCGCATCGTCGGCAACCGCCGCGGAATCGTTCGCCGCCTTGCCCTTGATCGAGTCATTCGCCGGCTTGCTCTTGTCGGCGTCGTTGGCAGCCTGGCCCGCCGGGAACAACCGACCCAGCACGGCGCGCACATCGTCGCCATGCAGACCGACCTGACTGAGGCCGACGTCAAGTTCCTTCTGCAGCATCCTGTCGGCCGGCGTGTCTGCGGTCGGTTCGCGTCGCAGCAACTGATCGGCGACCGCGAGGCGCCGGTGGAACGCGCTCGAATCTGCGCCCTGGCGCAGGATCGTCAGCGCCAGCGCATCGGTCCACGCCTGTTCGAGCAACGCGCGCACCAGCGGCGTCGGATTGCCGCGCTTGATCAGCCGCTCGATCGCGGTGCGCGCGGTGTCACGCGCCATGTCGAGTTTCTCGCGACCTTTGGCCGCGTCGACATGCCGCCGCTCGGCCACTTCGGCGCGCCGCGCGAGCAGCTGCATGTGCGAGCCGAGGTCGGTCAGCAGTGAGCGGAACAGGGTCACGTCGCCGTTGAACTCGGAACTCACCTTGTCGACGACGACCTGCATCTTCTCCGCGAGACTCGGATCTGCGTCCTCGTCGTCCATCCAGCGCGAGCCGGTCTCGGCGATGGTGTTGAGCAGCATGCGGGCCGGGTGCTCGCGCTGCGTGAAGAACGTCTTGTCACTCAGCGCAACGCGCAGCACCGGCACCTGCAGGCGCGTCAACAGCGCTTGCGCGCTGCTTTCGACTTTCACGCCCTTGTTGATGTAGTCGAACAGCATGCCGACGAGATCGACGGTGTCGGAATCCTCTTCGGCGAGCACCGCAGCGCGGCCCTGCGGACTCATTTCCTTCAAGTGCATGAGCATGTCTTGACGAAGCGCGGCAGCGTCGCGCGGCTTGCCGCTTCGTCCGTGGGCGAGATCGCTGCGCGATTGCAGCGAACCGAGCACCGACTGCAGATCGTCGCGAGTGACGAGGTAGCCATTTTCCGCAAACGGCACGCTGCCGCCCTGTGCGTGACGGCGGCCCGACAGCAACATGCGCAGCGTGCTGAAGAGTTCGGAATCGAATTGTCCCGCCGCGGGCTCGGCCGGCGCCGGCGGTGGTTGCCTTGCCGCAGCCGACGCAGAAGCCGCGGCCTCTTCGGCCGCCTTCGCCGCGTCGTCGGTTGGCGCATCCGCAGCCGCGGCGGCACCGGCCGGCGTGCCGTGCGCGCGCACGTTCGGCGACTGCAGATGGGCGAGGATGCGCTGCTTGGCGAGGTAACTGTTGACGACGTCGTAGAACTCGCCGATCGGCAACATCGCGACGCGATCGAACAAGCGATACGACAAGACGCGATATTCGACGCCAAGATCGAGGCAACGCGTCGCATGACGGAGCGCGCGAGCCAGTTGTGCCGGTCCAAGCGGAACGACTTCGGGATCCCACGCGGGGCTGCCGGCGAGAACACCGAAACGATGCGAGAGTGCGTAGAGCGCCTGGCTGTGGCGAATCTCCGACTTGCTGACGATCTCCTGCAGCGCGAGATCTTCCTCGAGCACTTCGGAGTCGATCAGTTCTAGCGCTGCGTTCTGCGCGGACGCGCGCTTGGCGTCCGATGATTTCCCGGCGGTTGCGCTGATCTGCGCGAGGGTCGATTCGACATGCAGCAGGAAACGCGGCGCGATATCCGCGCGAGCCCGCTTGATCTCACGGAGCGCTTCGAAGCGTGCGTGCTGCTGGTCGTTGCTGCGCGATCGCTCGGCGAGCTTGAACAGTTCCTGCTCGAACTCATCCAGCGTGCGCGAGATCGCATGCTCGAACTGGTTGGCGGACCTCTCGAGAAGGCCTTCGAGGAGCGAGCGCACGCGCGAAGGCAGGTCCGGTCGCTGTTTCAGCGACTTCATGACCTCCTCCCCACTGCGAGCACCTGCCGCTGCGGATCGCTGACTCATGACGCTTGCGCCGGCCTCCCCCCAAGCTGCAAAACATGCGATACGCATCGACGCGCACGCCGGTCGCGCGCTCGAGATCTTCGGCCTCCCCCCGCTTTCCCCGCCAAGCGCGGCCAGCCGCGAAAAGCAGGTGCGGGGCCATTCTGGCACGTCCATTGGGTTGCGAACAGCAGCCGAGGCCGCTGCGCCGTCCGCCTATGCATGCGATTTTCGTACCGCTGCCCAAGCGGCCTCGTGGCCGCAAAACCGCGGGCCGCGGAGCGCACACGCGCCGAGCAGGCCGGCGCGTGTCGCATTCGGACGTTCTCAGCGCGCGCCGCCGGGCTGCCAGACCACTTCGAGGAAACCCGAGCGGCCGGGCGTGTTGTAGCCGTGCACGAGTGCATAGTCCCGGT
>DASYJJ010000480.1:0-2882 GCA_035996605.1 Rhodanobacteraceae bacterium | reverse complement strand
CGAGCCGTCGCGGAGGACAAGCACGCTCTCGCGATCGATCTCGAACAGGAAATAGCTGCCCGGCGCTTTCAGTTGCGAGACGTGGCCGACGAGGAGCCAGGAACGCAGAAAAATCCGCTCGCGCTCGGAGCGGAAGATTTCCGGCGAGGTGAAATATTCGCGGCCGAGCGTGCACTGGCCGAAAGATGTGCGGGCTTTCATGCCGCTACTTTCTACGCCTGTACGGTGCTGTCAAGCAGAATCGCAACGCCGGGTGGCAGACCGCTCACGTCGTTCCGTCGAGACGATAGTCAAACGCGTAGAAATGCTTGCCGCCCTCGGCGATGTCGATTTTCATCGAACCGGTGAGGCCGGCGAGCTCCCCGGTGCCAGAATCCGGCACCACGATGATGTTGAGGAACGGCGTTCCGCGCGTCATCGTCGCGTTGTGCTGCAGCACGAAGGTGCCCTTGCGCCCGCCGAGCGTTCCGGAGACCTTTTCGATCGCCACATAGCCGGCCGAACCCTCCGTGCCGGTCATGGCGCTCAGCATCTCGCCTTTGGAAATCGCGTCGAGATCGCCGTGGTAACGCTTGTCGAGCGACATCCGCGCACGCGTGGCGCCTTCGCCATCGTCTTTGAGCGCAAGCGGTTGCGGCCCAAGGTTCACATCGAACGGACCCGCGGCGTGCTGATTCATGATTGTTGATCCTTCATTGAATTCGTGCGCAGACAACGCGCGCCGGACGCTGTGCCGCAAATGTAACGCACATCCTTGGAATGCGGGCGAAACGATGGCTCGGTTCGACGCTGGCGGCGCGCGCGGCACCGCGAGGCTCAAGGCGGAAGTTGTGCGCGCTCCAGCGCGGCGACGCTCCGCATCAGGCGCAAGCCGAGATAGCAATGCGAACCGCACGGCAAGAGACCCGCTTCGCCGAACGTACGCAGGTACCACGCCGATGAACGCGCGATGTAACCGTCGCGATCGCCGCTGACGCGATCGCCCCGCGTGAACAGTTCGAGAAACGCGACGCCTTCGAGCATGTCGACGATGCCACCGAGACCGGCGCGGATTTCGGGACCTTTGAGGTAATGCAGCACGTCGCTGCAGACCACGAGATCGAAACGCGTATCGAGGCGAAGTTCCGCGAGATCTGCAAAGCGCGCGAGCCCGATTCCGCGAGTCCGTCCGTAGCGGGAAACGACGTATTTGCTCGCATCCAGCCCGCGGTAGTCGATCGCCGGGCGCAGTGCGCGCAGTGGCGCGCGCCAGACCGCTTCGCCGCAGCCGACATCCAGCACATTGCGCACCGGCCGGCCGAGGTAATATTCCGCGACCGAGACCGCCAGCGCCACCTTGCGTTTCAACTCATTGCGCGAACCGACGGCATGGCGCGGATGGCGATACCATTTGTCGAAGTAGGCGTGATCGTACGTCTTGGCCATGTTTCGTTCCGGATGCCGATTTCCGGCCCATCGTAACCGTGAAGGCATCGGCACGCGGATTCGGTACGCACAAGATCGGACTCGGCAACAACGCAATTCGAGGAACATCCCATGAGCAGCCCAGCCGGCGCCGAGCGCCGCGCGCCGTTTCCACCGTTCACGCGCGAAACCGCAATCCAGAAAGTGCGCATGGCCGAGGACGCTTGGAACAGTCGCGATCCCGAGCGCGTGTCGCTGGCGTACAGCGTCGACAGCCATTGGCGCAACCGTGCCGAATTCTTTTCCGGACGCGAAGCGATCGTCGCGTTCCTCAAACGCAAATGGGCGCGCGAGCTCGACTACCGTTTGATCAAGGAGCTTTGGACCTCGGCAGACGACCGCATCGCGGTGCGCTTCGCCTACGAATGGCACGACGATTCCGGCCAGTGGTACTGCTCCTACGGCAACGAAAACTGGGCGTTCGACGAAAACGGTCTGATGCGCCAGCGCCACGCCAGCATCAATGATCTGACAATCGCCGAATCGAAGCGCTTGTATCGCTGGCCCGCGGGCGCACGCCCAGCGGAGCATCCGGGATTGTCGGATCTCGGCTTGTAGATCGCACGAGACACCGAAACGATTTCGCCTTACTTGGGCCAAACGCTTCGCAGACGCGTGCAGGCCTCGTCGATGCTGCGCTCGTCGATCGCACCGTAGCCGAACGCCAGACCGTCCCGAACCCGGCCGCCGAAATAGAACCTGCGCAGCGACGCGACGCCGATGCCCTCGCGTCGGGCGATATCCACGATTCCCGGCACGTTGATTCCGCCGGCCGTGAACGCGGCAAGATGCAAACCGGCAATGTTCGGAATCGGCTGCAGCCAGCGCCCGAAATCCCGCTGCAGACACGAAAGCAGCGCATCGCGGCGCGTTGCGTATACGCCGCGCATGCGGCGCACGTGCCGCGCGAGATCACCTTCGCGGATAAATGCCGCGAGCGTGTCCTGTTCGATGACGGCTGAGTGCCAGTCCGAACATTGCCGCGCGGCAACGAGCGCCTGGCGCGCCCATGGCGGCGAAACGATGTAGCCCAGCCGGATCGCCGGAAAAAGACTCTTCGAGAACGTGCCGACGTAGAAGACCGACTCGTTGCGATCGAGCGTCTGCAGTGCATCGAGCGGGCGTCCGCCGAAGCGGAACTCGCCGTCGTAGTCGTCCTCGACGACGACCGCGCCGCGCGCCTGTGCGAAATCGAGCAACTCTCCGCGCCTGCGCGCCGACATCGCGCTGCCGAGCGGAAACTGGTGCGAGGGCGTGACCGAGACGACGCGCGCATCGCGCGGCAGACTCGCGACGACGAGACCTTCCGCATCGACGCGGACCGGCACAATCTTGGCGCCCGCCGCGGCAAACGCCGTGCGCTGCGGCGGATAACCCGGATTCTCGATCGCGACAACCGTGCGGCCCGGCGTGACGAG
>DASYJJ010000479.1:0-6993 GCA_035996605.1 Rhodanobacteraceae bacterium | reverse complement strand
CGCGCGCATGCTGAAGCGCCATTTTCCGCACCTGAGAGTGTTCGCGCGCGCGCGCAATCGACAGCACGTTTTTCGGCTGATGGACCTCAACATCGAGGGCATCGTGCGCGACACGTTCTTCTCCAGCCTGGAAATCGCGCGGCACGTCCTGGAAGCGCTCGGTTACGATCCGGCAACCGCCGCGGAGCACCTGCGCCGATTCCGCGAACACGACGAGCGCGTGCTCGCGAGCCAATATCCCGTGTATGACGACGAGACCGCGCTGCTGCAGACGACCAAGGAAGCGCGCGAGGACCTGCAACGTCTGTTCGAGGTCGACACCACCGAAGAGGAAGAATCCGCTTGAAGGTCGCGGGCCGGGCGGACATGCGCGGATACGCGCTCGCCGACGTCGATCTCGAGAGTTTCGATCGCCGTTTCCGCGCGCGTTGCCGCTTGCAGCGGCCGGATCGCTACCGACTGCTTGCGGCGCTGCCGACCGATGCACGACGCATCGCGCGGGGATCGGGCGTTTCGTACGTCGCCGCGAGTTTCGGTGCGGACACGATCAGCCAGTCGCTCGACGCATTCGATCGTCTTCTCGCGTTCGATGAAAAGGACGGACGGCTCATCGTCGAAGCCGGCGCGCGCATCGGCGATGTGCAGCGGTTCGCGCTCGCGCACGGCTGGTACCTGCCGGTCGCGCCCGGCCATCCGGCTGCGACAATCGGCGGCTGCATCGCTGCCGACGTACACGGAAAAAATCCCGCGCGCGATGGAACGTTCCGCGCCGTCGTCGAGCGCATCGAGCTGTACACCGCTCGCGGCGACATCGTGCTCGCGAGCGCCGCACAGAATACCGAGCTTTTCGCGGCGACGTTCGCGGGCTTTGGGCTGAGCGGCATCATCTCGCGCGCCACGCTGCGTCTTGCGCGTCCGCCCGCGGCGCTGGTCATGCGGCGCACGCAGGTCGCGAGCCTGGCGGATGCCGCGCGCGTTTTGCGCGAAGCTGCGAATGCGCCGGTATTGTACGGATGGCACGACGGGAGACCGGGCCGCTTCGGCCGCGGCGTGATCCACATCGGCCTTGTCAGCGATGTGGCGGACGCGCGCGCGACGCGGATTCCTGAGGCTGCACGCGACTTGCCCGCTCATATCGATGCGTTGCCGCTGACGATTTGGAATCGAGCCGGCATCGCGGTCGCGAATACGTGGCTCGCAAAGCGCTGGAGCCGCGCGGGCCAATCGCCGTTGCCGCTTGCCGAGGCGCTGTTTCCATTGAACGAGGCGCGCCCGTATTTCGCGGGCTTCGGCAAAGCCGGAATGGTCGAAGCGCAGTGGCTGGTTCCGCACGCGCGATTCGACGATTTCGCTGGTGTGCTCAGCGAACGCGTCGCTCGCGATCGGCCATTGATCGCATTGATCGCGAGCAAACTCTTTGCAGGTGAAGCCGATGGATTCGCATTCGACGGCGCCGGAATCGCGCTTGCTATCCAGCTGCCCTCGCCCGCCGATTCGCGCCAGCGCGCGTTTCTCGAAGCTTTGGCGGATATCGCGACGGCGCACGGTGGTCGCGCGAACCTGATCAAGGAATCGACTCTCGACGCCGCAACCGCGCGCCGGGCGATCACCGGTTTCGAAGCGGCGCGAGCACGGCTTGCGGCGTTCAATGCAGGTGGCTTGCACACGTCCGAGCTCGCACGCAGACTCGCGCTGTGAGCGAAAACGCAGCAACCGCGATCGTGATCGGCGCTTCGAGTGGGCTCGGTCGCGCCCTCGCCGTCGAGCTCGCGCGCAGGAACTACTCGCTGTTGCTCGTCGCTTCGGATCTTCGCGACCTCGATGCACTTGGCGCGAGCCTCAATCTCGCACACGGAATCGCCGTGCGGGCGCTTGCGCTGGACCTTGCGCGAGAGCTCGATCCTGGCGCGCGCATCGTCGCGGCGCTCGACGGCATGCCGAGCGCGACCGCGTTGCTCGTGCCGATCGGTTATTCGCGCGACGATGATGATTTGTCGCTCGACGCCGCCGGCATTGGTCAGGTGCTTGCCGTCAATCTGCACGCGCCGCTCGCGATCGTGCATGCGCTATTGCCCACGCTTGCCGCAGCACACGGAACGATGGTCTTGTTCGGGAGCGTTGCGGCAACGCGCGGACGCGGACGCAACGTGGTGTATGCCGCCGCGAAACGCGCGCTCGTTTCGCTGTACGAAAGCCTGCGCCAGCGCTATCGCGCGAGAGAGCTTCGCGTGCACATATACGAGCTCGGATTCATGAAGACCAATCTGACGCACGGCATGCGCTTGCCGTTGCCTTCGGTCGACCCGGATTCCGTGGCCCGCACCGTGGTGCGCCGTCTCGGTCGCGGCTCATCGCGTCGGTATCTGCCGCGCTGGTGGGCGCCGATCGCGTTCCTGGTGCGATCGATGCCGTGGACGGTCTATCGAAAATTGAAGGACTGAGGCGCGGCGCCAACACGCACGTGATCCCGTGCGAGTGGACGTGCACGTTTGCGCCAACAGGTTTCAACGCACGCGCGGAGTTCCGCAAATTCATCAATCCGGCGTGCGCGCCGGGCGGCGCAGGGTCTGACGCACACTCGGAATCGGTGCACGTTCGACGCCGAGCTCATTGGCGACATCGACATAGCCGAGCAGCGCTGCGACTTCTCCGGCCGGGCGGCCGAGGAGATCGGTCTGGTCCAGGCGTGCGCCGTGCACCTTCAACGCGCGCACGCAACCGAGCAGACCGTGCATCGCGCACGCATGCAGCGGCGTGATGCCGCGCTCATCCTGCGTGTCGACCGCGGCGTCATGCGCGAGGAGAATCTTCACCAGCGCGGAGAGATGTTCGCCGTCGCAGGCAGCACCGGGTTGCGCATGCGCGCCGAGCAGCATCAGAACGGCGTCCTGGCCGGATTTGTTGCGCGCACCCACACGCGCGCCCGCGCGCAGGAGAATTGCCAGGAGATCGCGCGCGGATGCCGTGTCGCGGCTGGCAAACGAGGATTGCGACGCGGCAAGGAGTGGCGTCGTGCCGTGCTCGTCCGTCGCGTTGACGTCCGCGCCTGCTTCGAGAAGCGCTTCGGCGAGTCGCGGCAATCCGAGCGCCGCGGCCAGGATCAACGCAGTGCCGCCGCCGGGCATGCGCATGTCGGGCGCAAGGCCGTGACTCAGCAATGTCCGCACGACGGCTTCGCGGCGCGCGCTCACAGCAGCGGCAAGGCAATGGATTCCCGAGTGCGCGGCATGCGCGGTATCTGCGCCGGCTTCCAGCAAACGAACGACGAGGCCGGCATAACCTGAGCCCGCGGCGCGAATCAGCGCCGTCGCACCTTGCACATCTTCGGAATCAAGCGGAAATCCGAATGCGAGCATGCGTTCGACAGCTTCGATGTCGCCGAGTGCAGCGGCCGCAGGCAGATCGGCGCCGCGCAGCGCGCGATACGGCAGTTTCCAGCGCGACCAGTTGAGCCAGTAGGCCGGCTCCTGTTCGCTGCGCGCAAGCGCAAGACCGAGCGGCGTCTCTCCGCTCGCGGCGGCGATCTCCGGGCTCGCGCCGGACTGGATAAGGAGGCGCAGCAGCGGCACCGCGGATGCGATATCGAGCTTGACGGCGAGATGCAGCGCTGTGCAACCCTGCGCGTCGCGCGCGTTCGGGTCGGCGCCGCGCCCGAGAAGCTCGCGTGCCATTGCGACATCCCCGAGTGCGACGGCAGCGTGCAACGCGGAACTGTCGGCGAGTGTTGCGCACCAGTCTGCGCCGCGAGCGACGAATTCTGCGGCGAGAGCACGCAGCGGCATGCCCGCTTCGCCGCGCGGCGCCGAGGCGAGAAGACGCACGACGATACCGGCGCCGCCGATCGACGCGCCATGCGATGCGAGTTCGGCGAGCGCTGCAGAACTGCCGGGCAATATGTCAATCAGCGCATCGCCGAGAAGACGTCCATCGCCAAGCCGCGCGTCGCCGCCGAGGCCGTGATTGAGCAGCCAGTTGCGCGCTTCGCCGGAAGGAAGTTTGGCGAGCGCAAGGTAAAGATCCGCGAGCGCGGAGGGCGGCCATTCGCGCACGACATGCGCGAATTCCGCGACGACATTCCAATGGCCGAAACGCAGCGCATCGAGAAGGTGGTCCGCGTTCGCGGTGTGCGCCGTGACGACGTCGCTGGCAAGGCTGCTCGGCAGCGGAAACGCAGGATCGAGCAGCGCGACGATGTGCCAACGGCCGCTTGCGGCCGCATGATCGAGCGCGCGTTTGCCATCGGCCGCGGCCTGAGCGCGATCCGCGCCCAAGCCCAGCAGTGCGCGCACGGTTTCCTCGTTTGCGTTGCGTGATTGGCACGCGACGATGAGCGCGCTTCGACCTTCGGAATCCGCGAGGTTTGCATTTGCCTTGCGTTTGCCGAGTGCGTGGACGACGCCGACAGCACCCGAGCGCGCGGCTTCCATCAGCGCGGTGGTGGCGCGATGGTCGGCGAGATTCGGATCGGCCCCGGCGCCTAGCAGCGCTTCGGTGATTTCGACGTGTCCGGCCAACGCGGCAGTCATCAACGCGGTGCGTTCCATTGCGCCACGCACGTTCGGGCTGGCGCGATGCTTGAGCAGCGACTTCACGCCACGCGTATCGTCGTCGCCGACGCCGGCGGCCAGGAGCAACGCCGGTTGTGCACGCGGCACCTCGGCCTTGGCGCCGCGATCGAGCAGGAATTCGGAGACGTCCCAACTCGCGTTCATGCACGCGACGCCAAGTGCGGTGAGACCCTCGCGGTTGACGGCGTCGATGTCGGCCGACGCGTCGAGGAGCAGCGCGGCGACCGTCGGCTCGGCGCAGCGCGCGGCGTGGTGCAGCGGCGTATTGCCGTCCGTGCCCGCTACGCGCGGATCGGCGCCGTTCGAAAGAAGGGTCATCACCGCATCGGGACGCCCTTGATAGCTGTCCCGCGTCGCGGCGATGAGTGGCGTCAGGTTGCCGTTGGCGCGATTGACGTCGACGCCTTTGGCGATGAGTCCGCGCAGGAAACGCAGATCGGGCAGCGTTACCGCGATGATGAGCGCGCTGCGCTGATCTCGCTGGTCTGGACCAGGTGCAGCATTCGGATCGCCGCCGCGATCGAGCGCGGCGAGCGCGAGATCGATCTGGCCGGAGCGCGCGGCGCAGAGGAGCGTTGCGTCGAGATCGGAACGGTCGATGCCGGCGACGAGTTTCGCGCTGTGCATACTATCGGGGACATCGACGTTGGCGCGCTGCGCATTCCTGCGTGTGCGTCGCGCATCGACCAGGACGGCACGCAAGCTGCGGTTGACGAGGACCAGATGCGCCACCGGCACGAGCACCACCGCGTAAAGCGCGAGCGCGACGATGCGGAATTCGCTCGGCAGATATCCGCCGAGTCCGGCGAGGGCCAACGCGCCGACGACGATTGCGAGCAGTGCGACTCCGCTCGGCAATCCGTAGATGAAAAACATGTCGTGAGCGCCGGTGAGATGGCGCGCGAAGGCGAGCGATCGGCGCAGTGCGCCGAGCAGCCACGAGCCGCGTTCTTCACTCGGAAACGCGTCGTCCCAAATGAATGGCAGCGCAAACGCGGGCCATAGCCGCCACAGCGCGAAGAGCGCAACGACGAGCGCGACAGACAACGCAAGCGCTGCGGGAAGCGAGCCATCGCGCGCGAGCCACCACGCGGGACCGGCAAGCAACGCGGCGACGACGGCCGCATACGCGGTGAGAAGAACGAAATAGGCGAGTCCGCGCCGCGCGATACTGCGGCGGAAACTGGATTCCATGTCGAGACCGAGCGCGTGGCAGATTCCCGTCATCGCCAGTGCATTGCCGACCAGCAGAAGAACGAAGGTCAGCGGGTGCTGCTTCGGTGCGGCGAGCGCGAACGCGAGCCACGCTGGCAACAGATGGCGAATGGCCAGGGAAAAGGATTGCAGACGAGGTACTGCGGTTTTCGGCATCCGGGGCTATCGCTCGTGCTCTGCGCCGGACCGAGTATATCGGCGTCGTAGCTGACTGCCGCTAATCGGGGGTTAAAGGGAGCATCCGCGTGGAGGCGGCCGCAGTGAGCTTTGCATAGCGTGCAACGTCGAGGCGCACGTTTTCGACGAGCCAATGAGCGGCTGACTCGAACCGCCGACGCCAATCACAGAGATATGTCGCGGGCGCGCGAGCTCGGGCGCTTTGATTCGAGGCGAGTCGATTGCAACCAATAAGTTCGGGCGCGCGAAGCGTCGTCCGCAATCGCTGGCGCCGGGCGGCGGGCAAAGAAAAACCTCCGCAGCGTTCGCTGCGGAGGTTTGGGTTAGGCCCCTGGCGATGACCTACTCTTGCATGGCTTAAGCCACACTACCATCGGCGCTGGTGCGTTTCACTTCCGTGTTCGGGATGGGAACGGGTGGTACCACACCGCTAAGGTCGCCAGGGAACTGGTGAGAGTCGCGCGCGTATCTCGAGCGCGGTCTCTGCATTGGGACTTGGGACGTAACAGAGCATTTGGCTGTCGACCTGACCTCATCGTTGAGGCGGACGAAGCAACTTGGAGTTATATGATCAAGCCGCACGGCTCATTAGTATCGGTTAGCTCGGCATTACTGCGATACACACCCGACCTATCAACCACGTAGTCTTCATGGAGCCTTTAGGGGACTTGTGTCCCGGGAGATCTCATCTTGAGGCGCGCTTCCCGCTTAGATGCTTTCAGCGGTTATCGCTTCCGAACGTAGCTACCCGGCAGTGCCACTGGCGTGACAACCGGAACACCAGGGGTTCGTCCACTCCGGTCCTCTCGTACTAGGAGCAGCCCCTCTCAAATCTCCAACGCCCACGACAGATAGGGACCGAACTGTCTCACGACGTTCTGAACCCAGCTCGCGTACCACTTTAAATGGCGAACAGCCATACCCTTGGGACCGGCTACAGCCCCAGGATGTGATGAGCCGACATCGAGGTGCCAAACACCGCCGTCGATATGAACTCTTGGGCGGTATCAGCCTGTTATCCCCGGAGTACCTT
>DASYJJ010000478.1:0-3726 GCA_035996605.1 Rhodanobacteraceae bacterium | reverse complement strand
CCTCGCACTTGTGCTCGCTGCCTGCGCGCAAACGCCGCCGCGCGAAAACGCCGTCGCGACGAGCGCGTCCGCTAAGCCGCATCCAACGACTGCGGACTATCGCCGCTACATCAAGGGGAACGTGCCGGCGTTCAGTTCGGCGCGCGTGTATGACTGGGACGCGCCCGATCCCAACCACGTCGTCATGTGGACATCTTCGGCCGAGGCTTACCTTCTCACGCTCTTCGGCGCGTGCTTCGGGCTCGAATCCACCCATACGATTCTGCTTTCGGCGGAAGGAAGCACCGTGCGGCCCGGCGCGGCGGCGGTCATGGTTGGTTCCGAGCGCTGCACGATCCAGTTTGTCGAGCGGCTGGACGCACGCGCGATGAAGGTGGATGGCCTGCGCTGACACGCGCAGCGGCGAGCGCCAAACGGCCTGTTAGGATAGCGGCTGATTTTTCGCACCGGCCGCCCATGAGCCATCCATCGACGATCGAGAATGCGCGTGATCGTCGCGCGTTCTGGCTGTTCATGCTGCTTGCGTTCGTGCTGCTCGGTGCCGGAATCGGCTTGCGCGATCCGTGGCCTTCCGATGAGCCTCGCTTCACGCTGTCGGCGAAGCAGATGGTGGAGTCGGGGGACTGGCTCTTTCCGCATCGCGGTCGCGAGCTTTATTCCGACAAACCGCCGATGCAGATGTGGACGGAAGCGGCGGCTTACGAAATCACGCGCGGCTGGCGCGTCGCGTTTCTGCTGCCGTCGTTGCTCGCGGGACTGCTGACGCTCGGGCTCACGTACGATCTCGGCCGGCGCTTGTGGAATCCGAAAGCAGGCCTGTGTGCGGCGATCGCCGTGTTGTTCGTGTTCCAGTTCATGTACCAGGTCAAGCGTGCGCAGATCGACCCGCTGATTATGGGATGGATCACGCTGGCCAACTGGGGATTGCTGCTGCATTTCCTGCGTGGTCCGAACTGGCGCGCGTATTGGCTCGGTTGCTTCGCCGCCGGCCTCGGCGTCATCACCAAGGGCGTCGGGATTCTCGCGCTCTTGATGTTCGTGCCGTATCTGTTCGCCCGATGGCGCGGCTGGGACGGTGTTACGCGAACGACGCGATCCGGTTGGCGTTGGCTTGGCGGAGCGCTCGCGTTTCTGGTGCCGATTCTCGCGTGGGGAATCAGCGTGCTGATCGTCGCGCGCTCACGCGGAACTTCGGAGTACGCGGCGTACGTCCACGATCTTTTCTTCCGCCAGACCGCTGGCCGCTACGCTGGCTCGTGGTCGCATCCGCAACCCTTCTACTATTACGTTCCGATCGTGCTGTTCAACTGGTTTCCGATGTCGCTCGCATACATCGGCGCGGTACCGCGCTGGTGGCGCGATCTGAAAGCCGGGGAGTCGCGCATCCTGCTGCCGCTCGGCTGGACATTGCTGATCCTCGTTTTCTTCAGCATTCCGGTCGGCAAGCGCGACGTGTACCTGATGCCCGCGATTCCGATGGTCGCGCTCGCGATGGCGCCTTATCTCGAAGAACTGTCTGCGGCGCGCTGGCTGCGCAACACGGCATTCGCGATTGCAGCGGGTGGCGGCGTTGCGATCATCGTCGCGGGATTGTGGGCTTCCCTCGGTCATTCACCCGCGGCGGACCGTTTCATCGAGCAACGCGAGCTCGAAGATCTCGGGCACATGGTTTGGGGCATGGTCATCGCGATAGGCGCCGCGTTCGTAGTCGCCGCGGTATGGTTCCGGCCTCGTCGCGGTGTGCACGCGCTGCTTGCGGGTATCGGCGCACTCTGGCTGATCTGGAGTTTCTGGTCGTATCCGCTGCTCAACGATTCGAGCTCGGCGAAAGGCGTCATGCATCATGCGCGCGAGCTTGCGGGGCCCGACGTCGAAATCGGCCTCGTCGCCTGGAAAGAGCAGAATCTGCTGATGGCCGATGGGCCGGTGCGCGACTTCGGTTTCGTGAATCCGTGGGACAAGCAGTTGCTCGAAGCGATGCAGTGGCAGGCCGAAGATCCGCCGCACCGACCGATTTTCATACTCGAAGATGCGCTCGGCCGCTGCATCGATCGAGAAAAGGCGACGCTGGTCGGACATGCGAATCGCCGCGAGTGGTGGCTGGTCCGCGCGGACGCGGTCGTTGCCGGCTGCGTGCCGGATGCGAGCGTCGACAAGGAGCAGCAGAAGCAGGACGCACCCGATCCCTGATATGGAATCGCGCCCTATCGCCGCGCGTCGAGTCCGTCCTGGATCGGCACCAGACGTTCGAGTTGCGCCAGCATTCGGCGATACAGGCGACGCGTGCGGTAGCGATTGACCGCGCGGCTCATCGACGACAGCGGGATCGCGTGTTTTTCGCCGAAGCCATCGATCATGACGAGTCGCGGGCCGCCGCGCGAATCGCTGCCATAGACGATGTTCCAGGCGTGCATGTCGCCGACGATCACGTTGGCTTCGAGAAGGCCTGCGAAAAACAGGGCGAGTGCGGCGTCGAGTTCGGCCGTGAAACCGCCGCGTTCGTAGATTGCCGCCAGCGTCGGCGCCAGACCGCCATCGGCACCCACGACTTTTTCGGAAACGAGGCCGAGGCCGAGATCGGTCTCGACCACGCCGATCATGCGTGCGATGGGTGCATCGACATCCGGCGCCCGTGCGCGTGCGCCAATGTATTCCTTCAGCTCGCGCAAGTAGCCCACGTAGTGGCGCGTGCGCGGCAGCCGCTTGTGCCAGCGCCGTGGCCCATTCCAGCGCGAGGCCACCGCATCAGCGCGCATGATCTTGACCAGCACGTCCGCGCAGTGCGGATGCTGAAAAACGTAGCGCAAATGCCCGACTGCAAGTGGAGTCGTGCTCGCGAGCGCAAGGGGTGCTGGCGATGCGGGAAGATCGGGCGACATTCGTGTGACGGAATCTTGACCAGCAGCCATCGTAACCCGACTCGCGGCGATAACGCTCCAGGCGCTCGCCTGCGCGGCCGGGCGCAGGGGTCAATGCAGACGCATCGCCTGCTCGCCGCGGCATCCCCGCGACGAGATATTGCCCGGCTGACGCGGGTTGCAATCGTCGCGCGCTCGCCGCGGATTTCGGGCCGCGTTCCGAAGGCGAGTAGCGATGTCGAACGAGTGTTTCCGGAAGAGACTGGCCGGAAGCGACAAATGAATCTCTCGATATGCCTTGCGCGCAGTCTTTCAGGCGCCTTTCGATGACTTTAAGGTTTGCGTAAGGTTGCGCCGCTAGGCTCTCGCAACGTGTTAGCTATCGCACGCAGCAAGTCACGCAGGCCTGGATATCGATGCATGTACTTCTCGTCGAAGATGATCCGTTGCTCGGCCGCGGTGTCGAGACAGCGCTCCGGCGCTGGGGACACAGTACGGAGTGGGCTCGTGATGGCAATGCGGCGCTCGCGCTCGCCGAGTGCGGCGATTTCGATCTGATCCTGCTTGATCTTGCGTTGCCCGGTGTCGATGGTCTGGGCGTTCTGCGCACGCTCCGCCGTCGAGGGTTGCGCGTGCCGGTGCTGGTGACAACCGCGCGTGATGCAATCGCCGATCGCATCGATGGTCTGGACGAAGGTGCAGATGACTATCTCGTCAAGCCTTTCCATCTCGACGAGCTCGCTGCGCGCGTGCGCGCTTTGCAGCGACGCGCACAAGGACTTGCGCATCGACTGGTCGAAGCCGGTTCGCTGAGTCTCGATACGGTGGCGATGGAGGCGAACTGGTGCGGCAAGCCGGTCGATCTCTC